>JALYNS010000071.1 GCA_030773035.1 Chloroflexota bacterium | reverse complement strand
ACTACATCCGCCGCAAGTACAACCTGATGATCGGGGAGCGCACCGCGGAGGAGGTGAAGATCGGCATCGGCTCCGCGCTGCCGCTGGACGAGCCGATGCAGATGGAGGTCAAGGGGCGCGACATGATCGCCGGCCTGCCGCGCACCATCCCGATCACCTCGGGCGAGGTGACCGAGGCGATCGAGGCGCCCCTGGCGCAGATCATAACCGCCGTCCGCAACGTGCTCGAGCAGACGCCACCCGAGCTCTCGAGCGACATCATCGACAAGGGCATGGTGATGACCGGGGGTGGCTCGCTCCTCCGCAACGTGGATGCGCTGCTGACCCAGGTGACCGGGATCCCTTGCCACGTGGCGGACAACGCGCTGAACTCGGTGGCCGTCGGGACCGGCATGGCGCTCGAGCACTTCGACCAGTTTCGCAAGAGCCTCGTGAGAGGCTCGTGACGACCACGGCCTCGCCGGCGACCGTGGTGCATCGGGCGGTCGACGCGCAGCCTGCGGAGGTCGCCGGCCGGCGGGCCCTGGCGTTCGCCGATTTTCACGTCCATACCCGCTTCAGCCGGGACTCCCTTCTGAGCGAGGACCGCTTCGTGCGGCTTGCGCTCGAGCGCGGACTGACCCATGTGGCGATCACGAACCACAACAACGTGGAGGGCGCGGTGGCGGCGCGTGAGCGGGTGACCGCGCTCGGCCTGGAGGACCGCCTCCACATCGTGCTCGGTGAGGAGGTATCGAGCGCCGACGGGGAGATCGTGGGGATCTACCTGACCGAGACGATCCCCGCGGGGCTGCCAGCGGACGAGACGGCAGATGCAATCCATGCCCAGGGCGGCCTCGTCTCGATCCCGCATCCCTACGACCCGTTCCGGCGCTCCCATATTCGCGAGGCCGCGCTGCTTCGGCTGGCCGAGGCCGGCAAGATCGACGCGATCGAGGTCTTCAACAGCAGGGTCACCTTCGCGCGGCACAACGAGGAGGCGGCCGCCCTGGCTGCTCGGTACGACATCCCGGGAATCGCCTGCTCCGATGCGCACTCCGGGCTCGAGGTGGGGATGAGCTTCAACGCGCTGCCGGCCTTCGACTCCGCGGACGAGCTGCGCGCCGCGCTCCGCGAGAACGAGTGGCACGGGAGCCGCTCGACCAAGCTGATCCACCTGACCACGCGCTGGGCTGTGTGGTCCAAGGCAGCGCGCCGACGGCTGGGAGCCGCGGGGCGGCCTGCCACAGGTCAATCCGGCGACCCATGACCCACGAGCCGGGGCCTCACCCCCAGCACCCGACGGGGCCGCACGAGCACGGCCACTCCGTGTACGAGCCCGGCGAGTTCCTCGACGCGCCGCCCGAGGAGTCGATCCCCGAGCGGGAGGTGAGCCTGGCGCGGCGGCTCCTGAACGTGCGCACCATCGGATCGATCGCCTTCGGCCTCGTGCTGGTCTTTCTCCTCTTTCGGGTTGTCCTGAACGTCGACTTCGGCCACACCTTCGAGCTGATGGGGCGCGCGAACCTGGGCATGCTGCTCGTGGGGCTTCTCGCCTACTACCTGACCTTCCCGCTGCGCAGCCTGCGGTGGACGATCATCCTGCGCAGGGTCGGCACATCGGTGCCGTACCCAGCCGCCTTCCAGATCCTCTTCCTGTCGTGGTTCGTCAACTGCCTGGTGCCGGCGAAGCTCGGCGACCTGTACAGCGCCTACCTGCTGCGCGGCAACTACGGGGCATCGATCACTCGCACGGTCGGGACGGTGTTCATCGAGCGCGTGGCCGACATCATCATCATCGCAACACTGGCGCTCAGCGCGGGCTTCTGGTCATTCCGCGGCCGCTCGCGCGCCGACATCGATGCGCTCTTCATCGTCGGCTTCGTCGTCGCCATCGGCTTCATCCTCATGCTGGTGGGCCTGCGGCTGTACGGGAGCCGGATCGGCCGATGGCTGCCCCAGCGCATCGGTGTGCTCTGGGACCGATTCCATGAAGGCTCCACGGGTGCGCTGGGGGCGCGCAGCATCCCGGTCATCCTGGCGCTGACTGCCGGAATCTGGCTGCTGGAGGGCGCCCGCCTGTAC
>JALYNS010000070.1 GCA_030773035.1 Chloroflexota bacterium | reverse complement strand
GCGCTGGGGGGGCGGCTCGCCGCGCTGGCGCAGACGCTGCTGATCGTGGGCGCGGAGCTCGGCATGGCCGGCTTCCTGATCGTCACGGTCGAGTCGCCATGAGTCCCGCAGCCCTGCGCATCGGCCTCGTCTATGACGCGCTGTACCCCTACGTCACGGGTGGCGCCGAGAAGCGATATCACGAGCTCGCGCGGCGGCTTGCCGAGCGACACGAGGTCCACTACCTGACCTGGCGCCACTGGGATGGCCCCAACGAGATCGTCCGGGATGGGATCACCCTGCACGGCGTCGGGCGCCCGCCCGCGCTCTACGGCGCCGACGGAAAGCGGACCGTGCGGGAGGCGGTCGCCTTCAGCGCACGGCTGCTCCCCGTCCTGCTTCGGCAGCGGTGGGATGTGATCGACTGCTCGGCGACCCCGTACCTGCCCCTCTACGCCGCATGGCTCGGCGCGCGCGTCACACGCACGCCCCTGGTTGCGACCTGGCACGAGTTCTGGGGCGAGCACTGGCACGACTACCTGCCGCGGCGCCCGATTGTGGCGCGCGTCGCCCGCGCGCTCGAGTGGGGGTCCCGGCGGCTCGGCGACGTCACCGTCCCCGTCTCAGAGTTCACGGCTCACCGCATGGGGCTCCCCGCCGCCGAGGAGGCAACGATCGTGGGCAACGGTGTGGACCTCGATGCGATCCGCGCCACGCGGAGGGCCTCGAAGCCGGTCGAGGTGGTCTTCGTCGGACGCCTGATCGACGAGAAGCGCGTCGACCTCCTGCTGGAGGCGATCCACGCCCTCGCCGGACGCTTCCCGAACCTGCGCTGCATGGTGATCGGGGAGGGCCCGGAGCGGGCCGCGCTCGAGGGGAGAGCGGTGCGGCTGGGACTCGCCGAGCGCGTCACCTTCACCGGCCGCATCGAGGGCTCGCGCGTATATGCCGCCGTGAAGGCAGCAGCGGTGCTGGTCATGCCCTCGGTCCGCGAGGGATTCGGGATCACGGTGGCCGAGGCGCAGGCATGCGGCACGGTTCCGATCGTCGTGCGCAGCCCGATGAGCGCCGCCTCCGCCCTCGTCCGTGACGGCGTCGACGGCCTCACCTGCGATCCCACGATCGCGTCGATGGCCGAGGCACTGGCTCGACTCCTCTCGGATCCTGTGCGCCTGGCCGCGATGTCACGCGCTGCGCGGCGAGCAGCGCAGCAGTACGACTGGGACCTGCTCGCCGATCGGATGGAGCAGGTCTATCTCCAGGCGGCGCACCACCGCATGGCCCTGGCGGCGGCAACATGAGGAGCACAGCCTTCGTGCGCCGCGCCGAGCGCGCCGTGCCGGTGACACTCGGCTGGCCACCGCTGGAGCTGTGGCCCCACCTGCTGCTCGGCTCGGTGCTCTTTGGGTGTGCGTGGGTGCTCGCCACCTCGGAGATCGGCAGCGGCGACTACGGGCAGTGGCTGATGACGGCTCGGCCCTACCTCGGCGAGAGCGTGCCGGACTACCGATCGGCATCGGCCGTTCCGCCCGTCGTTCCGTTCCTGCTTGCCGTCGTGGTGCAGCTCGTGGGCGACCCGTCGCTGGGGATCCACCTGTTCGCCGTCCTGCTGCTGGTCGCCCTGGGGCTCAGCGCCTACCTGGCGGGGTCCACCATCTTTGGCACTCGGATGGCCGGGCTCGTTACGCTGGTCGGCGCACTCCTGCTGACCGATCGATTCCTCGAGCTGTTTGCCTTTGGCGGCCTGCTGCAGGCGGGCGCGATCGTCTTCCTCTGGCTCGGTTGCGCAGCCCTGATCCATGCGGGCGCGAAGCCGACCCTGGAATGGGGGTGGTGGACCGCCGGGGGCACCTGCATCGGCCTCGCCGCGGTGACGCACGTTGGGACGGCGTCGATCGCCGTGCCGACGGGCATCGTGGTGGGCCTGCTCAGCGCAATGCGCGTCGCGCCCACCTGGCGACCGCGCCTCCAGCGACTCGCGCCACTCGGCGTGGCAGTGGCCGTGGCCGGCATCTATTGGCTCGTCTTCCTGCTCCCCGGAGGGACCGAGTTTGCCCGCAACCCGGCGAGCCTCGCCTATCGCGGGCCGGGCCGCCTGCTGGAGGCCATCACCCAGTACTGG
>JALYNS010000069.1 GCA_030773035.1 Chloroflexota bacterium | reverse complement strand
CCATGGCGATCGGCAGCATCTCATCGGGAGCCAGCTTCGACAGCTCGCCGTAGGAGGGCCACGAGGCGACGCTGAAGTAGACATGTCCATCCGCGGCGTAGGCGTGCCCGCGCATCAGCAGCCTTGTGATCAGGTCGAGCATCTGCGGGATGTGCTGCGTCGCCCGCGGGAACACGTCGGGCGGCAGCCAGTTGAGCGCCGCCATCTCGGTCAGGAAGGTGGTGACATGGCGGTTGCCCAGCTCGAGGTAGTCCTCGCCGGTCTCACGCGCCCGGCGCAGCATGTCGTCGTCGACATCGGTCAGGTTCTGGACGTACACGACCCGGTGGCCGATGTACTCCAGGTACCGATGCAGGACGTCGAAGGCGAGGTAGGTGAAGGCGTGTCCGACGTGACCGGTGTCATACGGCGTCACGCCGCACACGTAGAGGCCGACCGGGCTACGACCGATGGGCCTGAACGGCACCAGCTCAGCGCGGCGAGCGTCGAACAGGCGAAGGGTCACGGCGGCGATTCTAGGCGCTGCTAGAATCGGCGGGCTATGTGGGACGTTCTGCGCTGGTTCGCCGTCTTTGTCGCCGCCGTCCTGGTGATCGTGGCGGGGCTCTACATCATCCTCGGCAAGCCCTTGCCGATCCCCCAGCTGTTCTGATCCGCTACCAGAGCACCGGCTTGGTGCTCATCAGGAACCCGATCAGGATGGTGGCTCCGGCCATCGCGTAGGCCACGTAGCGGACCCGGGCGGCCTGTCTGCCCCAGCCCTCGGAATCAGGGTTGGCGAGGTGTAGCAGGCGGCGCAGGCTCGGCCGCGATATGAATGCCGCCACCAGCAGGTTCACGGCATAGATTGCCAGCGCCACCAGCAGCCATGGCTTGGTCAGGATCTCGGTCCCCAGGCTGACCACCAGCCCCGCGCCGGTCAGGGCCAGCCCGGCGCCGATCACCACGCTGCCGGTGCCCTGCATCGACATCAAGAGGCCGGTGACGGTGCCCGGCGGGCCGTCGCCCGCCCTGCGGCGCAGCAGGAACGGCAGGAGCACGCTCGGCGCCAGCAGCGAGACGGCGAGGGCGATGTGCACGATCAGGAGGACGGGAAACCAGTTCACCGCTCGGTACCTTACCGTGCGGGGCGTCACCTCCGCCCGCGTCGACGGTCTAGGATCCGCCCATGCGCATTCTCGATGCCGCCGCGGTCCGCGCCGCAGCACCGATGCCCCAGCTGCTCGACGCGGTCGAGGCGGCATACCGTGATGTGGCGGCGCGGCGTGATCGCTCGCCGATCCGCTCGCGGATTCCCATGGGGGGCGGCGATCTGATCCTCATGCCCGGGGTGCGCGAGGGCGGCGCCGGAGCATCGGTCAAGCTGGTGACGGTGATGCCGGACAACGCCGCGCGCGGGTTGCCCACGATCCACGCGGTGGTCGCCTGGTTCAACGCCGAATCGGGAGAGCCGCTTGCGATCCTGGACGGAGCCACCGTGACGGCGATGCGCACGGGGGCCGCGTCCGGGGTTGGCACGCGCCTGATGGCACGCCCGGATGCGCGGGTGCTGGCGCTCTTCGGCGTTGGTGCACAGGCCGCCTGGCAAGTGCGCGCGGTGATGGCCGCGCGGCCGATCGAAGAGGTGCGGGTCTACGCGCGCACGCAGCCCCGCCGGGAGGCGTTCGTGGCGGACCTGGCGCAGGAGCTTGGGCCTGGGGTCGCGGTCGTCGCGTCGCGATCGGCTGAGGATGCGGTCCGCGAAGCCGATGTCGTGTGCTGCGCCACCACCTCGTCCCAGCCGATCTTCTCGGCCGAATGGGTCTCCCCGGGAACGCACGTCAACGGCGTCGGCAGCTTCAGGCTGGAGATGGTCGAGGTGCCGCCCGAGCTGTTCGGGCGCGCCGCACTGGTCGCCGTGGACTCCCGTGAGGCGGCGCTGGAAGAGGCGGGGGAGCTGGTGGCTGCCATGCGTGCCGGGGTGCTCGCCGCGGATGGCTTCATCGAGATTGGGGAGGTCGACCGCGCGTGGGCCGCGACGCGCGACCCTTCGGCGATCACCATCTTCAAGAGCGTGGGGCTGGCGATACAGGACGTCGCCGCCGCGGAGCTGGTGATGTCCAACGTGGCGGGCGAGGATTTGCCCGCCGGCTAGCTGCGCTGCATGGCCGCAAGCGCCAGGCCACCATTCGTCGCAAGCCAGCCGACGAGCGCCGCCAGCAATCGCTCGGCGGCAGGCCCCCACTGTGCGCGGAAGCTGGCGAGGCGAGGGTTCGAGACGTCGGATGAGGTCACGAAGCCAGCGACATCGGTCGCCGGGTGATCGCGCCAGGCGTGGGCCCAGACTTCGAGGGCGCCCATCACTCCCGTGGGCGCCGTCGGATCATCCGCTCCGGGCCTGACGACGACCGGATTGGGATGAGCGGAAGGCGGCGGAGGCGGAGCGACGGCTCCCTCGACCCCCGCCTGACCACCGCCAAGGGGACCCTGCTGGGGAGGAGGCGTGGGAAGAGGCGCCGGCGTTGGCGCCGGAGTGACGACTGGCGTGGGCAATGGGGTCGCGGTCGACGCCGTCGTCGGGACGGGTGTCGCCCCCGGCGTGGTCGGGGTTACGGTGGGTGAGACGGTCGTAGTGGG
>JALYNS010000068.1 GCA_030773035.1 Chloroflexota bacterium | reverse complement strand
CGACCTGCATCCGTTGCTGGTCACGAGTCATTTCCTTCTGTCGATCGTGGCGCTGGGTGGCGGCACGATGCTCGCCCTCGCGGCCCGCGACCACACCCGGGGACGTGGGCGTGACTGGGAACGCGGGCGCGCAGCGCTGGCCGCCTCGAGCGTGATCGCGCTGTCCGGCATCGTCGTCACGGGAGCGCTCGTCACCGCCGCCGGCCCGCATTCGGGCGACCCCGAGGTCATCCGGCGGCTCGGCAACCTCGCCGATGCCGCTGCGATCCACGTACGCGTGGTGATCGGGTTCTGCCTGCTGGCGGCCGCGCTCGGCATCTGGCTCGTGCGGCGCCGCCCGAGCGACCCGCTGACCATGCGCCTGGCCACGCTGTTCCTCCCGCTTCTGGCCTTGCAGATCGGCCTGGGGGAATACCAGTACCGTCACCGCCTTCCGTGGGGCGTCGTCCTGGCTCACGTGACGGTCGCAGGGGCCCTTTGGACCTGCGGTGTCGCGATCGCGTGGCTGGCGGCGCGCCCGCAGACGGTCCTCCACGACACCGCGGCTCAGGCCGAGCCGCCTCCCTCTCCCGCCCGCACGCTGTCCGACGTCACGGCGGCGCGCCAGGCCTCGAGCACCTGACGGGCGTGGTCGGGGAACGCCAGCTCGCCCGGCAGCTGGTCGGACGCGAACCACGCCGCCTCGCTCGACTCGGCCAGGGCGACCACCGGCTCGGCATCGTCCACCGGAGCGGCGTGGTAGTAGCAGTTCATCGTCGCATCGGGCGGCGATGGGCCGTCACCTGACCCGTACGTGTCCATCCAGATGCCAAGCGGCCCGGTGATCGCGACGGCAAGGCCGACCTCCTCGCGGACCTCGCGCACGACCGTCTGCCACGGGTGCTCGTCAGCCTCACAGAAGCCGCCGGGAATGTCCCAGCACCCGCGCCACGGATCGATCGCCCGGCGCACCAGCAGGAGCTTGCCGTCACGCATCACCAAGCCACCCGCACACGGCTTCGCGTTGCGCCAGTGCTCGGCCCCACACGCGCGACACGCCACAGGCGCGACCGCTCCGATCGGGGCGCCACAGGCCGGACAATGACGCAGGAAGCCCGCCGTCAGCGGTACCGGTCGAACTTCGTCTGGCATGGCACGCACCGCTCCGCGTCGGGAATCGCCTTGAGGCGGCCCTCGGGGATCGGCCCGTCGCACGAGACGCACCTCCCGTAGGTGCCATTGGCGATGGCGGCGCGCGCCCGCTCGATCTGCTCCATCCGCTCGCGCAGCCGCCCCTGCAGGCGAAGATCATGCTCACG
Source organism: Chloroflexota bacterium (assembly GCA_030773035.1). GTDB lineage: Bacteria > Chloroflexota > Limnocylindria > QHBO01 > QHBO01 > CF-167. The sequence continues at coordinate 897 of JALYNS010000068.1, read as the reverse complement.
CATCTCGGCGTCGCTCGCCGCCTCGGCCGGGTGGTGATGCCCGTCGGAGCGCTCGTTGCCGTCGGCGGCCAGGTCGTGTTTGCGGACGGCGTCGACCAGCTCCTCCTCCAGCTGGGTCAGGCGCTTCGCCGCGTCGCGGAATTGGGTGCGACTTGCCATCCAGGGAATACTGACAGCACTTCCCGCGGGCAGAAAGGGCCGGGTTCGCAGCGGGTGTGCGAACCTCACCGCACTCGCCGATGAACCGAAGGAGGCCGGCGTGGCGTACGCCATCGAGGCAGCGGGCCTCGAACGCGAGTTCAAAGGCGGTGTCCTGGCCGTGGCAGGGGTCGACCTGCAGGTGGCCGAGGGCGGGATCTTCGGGTTCCTGGGACCGAACGGCGCGGGCAAGAGCACCATCGTCCGGATCCTGACGACGCTGCTTCGTCCCACCGGCGGCACGGCACAGGTGGCCGGCTACGACGTGGTGCGGGACGCTCCCGCCGTGCGCAGACGCATCGGCGTCGCACTGCAGGACGCGGCGATCGATCCGTTCATGACCGGACGGGAGCTGCTGCATCTGCAGGCCGTGCTCCACAGCATCCCCCGCCGCGATGGACGCCGCCGTGCCGTGGCACTGCTCGAGCAGCTCGAGCTGACCGACGCGGCCGACCGGCGCGTCGGCACGTACTCGGGTGGTATGCGCCGACGGCTGGACCTCGCGCTGTCGCTCGTACACGAGCCGGTCGTGCTGTTCCTGGACGAGCCGACGACGGGCCTCGATCCGCACTCGCGGCTGACCGTCTGGAACGAGGTGCGACGCCTCAACCGCGAGCACGGCACGACCGTCTTCCTGACAACCCAGTATCTGGAGGAGGCCGACCAGCTGGCCGGCCGGATCGCCATCATCGACCTGGG
>JALYNS010000067.1 GCA_030773035.1 Chloroflexota bacterium | reverse complement strand
GACCTCGACATCCTCGAGCAGAGGGAAGCCGTGATACGGAGGAGATCCTGGCGGCCGGGCAAGGAATGCCGGCAGATCCGGATCAGCCGACTCTGCCTCCGAGTCAACCGCGAGCGGCCGACCTTTCGACTCGTTCTCGGTCATTCGTCCGTCGCCAGGTACACGTTCTTCACCTCGGAGTAGCCGTCGAGCGCGTGCATCCCGAGCTCGCGCCCGAAGCCGGACTGCTTGAAGCCCCCGAACGGTGTCGAGACGCGCACGGAAGTATTCGAGTTGACGGAGAGCACGCCCGCGTCGATCCCGCGCGCGACCCGTAGCGCGCGACCGACGTCACGCGTCCAGACCGAGCCGGAGAGGCCGTAGGGCGTGTCGTTGGCGAGGCGGATCGCCTCCGCCTCGTCGGTGAAGGGGACGATCGCTACCACCGGCCCGAAGATCTCCTCGCGTACGATGCGCATGCCCGTGTTGCAGCCGTCGAAGATGGTCGGCATCAGGTACGCGCCGATGTCGAACGGCTCGCCGGTCGGTGGCTCGCCGCCGTAGACCAGCTCCGCTCCCTCTTCGCGGCCAATGGCGATGTAGTCGGCGACTCGCTCCCTCTGGCGCTGGCTGACCAGGCTGCCCATCTCGGTGGCGTCGCTCGACGGCGCGCCAACCACCACCTTGCGGGTCGCCTCGGTGAAGAGCTCAACCGCCCGGTCGTGGATCGACGCCTCGACGAAGATCCGGCTCCGGGCGCAGCAGTCCTGGCCGGCGTTGTCGAAGACGGCATAGGGCGACTCGGCGGCCCACTTCTCGAGGTCGGCATCGGCGAAGACGATGTTCGGGCTCTTGCCGCCCAGCTCCAGGGAGATCTTCTTCACGTTGTTGGCGGCTTGCCGCATGATCTCCTGGCCGGTCGCCGTCTCACCGGTGAACGCGACCTTGCCGACCCCGGAATGCCCGGCCAGCGCCGCGCCGGCCGAGCCGCCAGGCCCCGTGATGACGTTCACCACGCCCGGCGGGAAGCCCGCCTCCAGCGCCAGCTCCCCGAGCCGCAGCGCCGTCAGCGGGGTGTAGCTGGCGGGCTTGAGGATGGCGGTGTTGCCGGCCGCCAGGGCGGGGCCGAGCTTCCAGCTGGCCATGTTCATCGGGAAGTTCCACGGCACGATCAGGCCTACTACCCCGATCGGCTCGCGCAGCGTGAAGTCGAGCCCCGGCCTGGAGACGGGAATCGTCTCGCCGAAGATCTTGTTGGCCGCCCCTGCGTAGTACTCGAAGACCAGGCTCACCGCCAGCGCCTCGCCGCGCGCGCCGGAGATCGGCTTGCCGACGTTCTGGCTCTCGAGCTGGGCAAGCTCCTCGAGGTGCTGCTTGACGAGGCCAGAGAGCTTCTGGAGGGTGCGGCCCCGCTTGGCTGCCGACCAGCTGGACCAGCCCTTCGGATCCTCGAAGGCGGCCTGCGCCGCCGTGACGGCGCGATTGACGTCCTCAGGCCCGCCGAGCGGAGCGCGGGCCAGGACCTCGCCGGTGGCGGGGTTGATCACGTCGAAGGTCTGCCCGTCGGCCGCGTCCACCTGCTCGCCGCCGATGATCATCTTCACGTTTCCGAGCGCGACCGCCGCGGCCGCGTGCGATTCAGTCGTCATTGCGTGATTCTAGGCGGTGGCGCTCAGGGTGCCGCGGAGCCGGTGACGTAGATCGGGATCAGCGTCCGCAGCAGGGCCGTCGGCGTCGGGTCGTTGGCGAAGAGCCCGGGGTGGCCGGGTGTGCGGGTTGCGAGGAACGAGCGGTACCACTCGGTCTCCTGCAGGGCCAGGCTGTAGCGCGAGCCGTGATCGCTGAAGAGGACCACGACCGCGCCGGGGTCGTTCGTCACGATCTCATCGACCATCGCCAGCAGCTTCCGGTTGAGTGTCGCCAGATTGGCCTCCATGGAGGCTGCGTATTGCTCGACGCCGATTCCCATCACCTCGATCTGCCCGGTCAGCAGCTTCGACCGCGGCCAGAAGAAGGGCGCCGGCTGCGGGTTGCCGTCCGCGTCCCACAGGAAGGGCAGATGTGGCTGGAAGAGGTGCGTCAGCACGAGCCGATGCGCCGACGGATCGACCAGGTCCTCGAGGCTCTGCACGCTCGCCTCGAAGTGATCGCGCAGCGAGTCCGTGGGGAGGTAGGGGAACCAGGCCTTGACGATCGGTCCGAAGACCGATTCGGCGACCATGAAGTCCTCCAGCGTGTTGAAGCCACCGTGCTGGATATGCCTGCCGGCCTCGAAGGTGACGTGGCCGACCGGCGAGTCGACCACGACGTACTCATAGCCGGCCTCCTGCGCCGCGATCGGCAACGGCGCGAGGGAGAGGTCCTTGCGCAGCTTCCACTGGCCTGAGAAGTTCAGGTCGCTGTCCGGCGGGGCCGCGTCGGCCTCCCCGTAAAGGAGGCCCATCAGCGTGAAGTCGGTATAGCGCCGATCGGTGCGCGCGTCGTCGTAGAGGTCGAAGCCTCGGCCCTCGAGCGCCTCCTCGAACGGGCCGTTGTCGATCCCCATGTCGTCCAGCAGCGTGTCGCGCCGCGGGTACGCATCGAGGAGGACGAGGTAGATGTTCGGGCCCGTTGCCGTGCCGATGGCAGCCACCTCCGGGATGGGCCCCTCGAACGTCAGCGCCGCCCGCACCAGGCCGGACACGAAGAAGATCGCCACGAAGACGGTCACAGCCGTCGAGAACGAGCGCGGCAGCGACGGGATCCGGCGCCACCGCCACCAGGCGACGAGGAAGAGCGCCAGCAGGACGGCGCCCGCCGCCATGATCTCCGGCACGTGGCGCATCCACGTCGCCCAGAAGGTCACCGCCGCGACGGCGGCCCCGGCGGCGATGGGCGAGTGGACGGGGAACCGCCAGGCCGCCAGCAGCCCGATCACAATCGCGAGCGGCACGACCACGGCCAGCGGCCGGTAGAGGTAGTAGGTCGGCATGGCGTCGTTCGCGAAGCGACCCAGGATGTAGCCGGCGAGCCCCAGGTAGGTGATCAGCACCGCGATGATCGCCCGCCGGGCGAATGGACTCACGGTCCCGCCCCGGTGACGTAGATGGGAAGCAGCGTCCGCAGGATTGCGGTGGGCACCGGATCAACGGCGAAGAGGAGCGGGTGCCCGGGGGTCCGCGCCGCAAGGAAGGAGCGGTACCACTCGCTCTGCCTCAGGTCGAGGCTGTAGCGTGCGCCGTGGTCACTGAACAGGACCAGCACCGCGCCTGGATCCTTCGCGACGATCGCGTCGACCATGGCCAGCAGCTTACGGTTGAGGGTGGCGAGGTCCCCCTTCATGGCGGCTGAATATTCGTCGAGGGTCATCCCCATCGTCTCGATCTGCGCCGCGAAGATGTTCACCCTCGGCCAGTGAGCCGGCACCGGCACCTGGTCGCCGTCGGCGTCCCACAGGAACGGGAGGTGCGGCTGGAAGAGGTGGGCCAGCACGAGCCGATGGGCGGCCGGGTCCGCCAGCGAGACGAGGCTCTCGACGCTCCCTTCGAAGTGATCCCGCAGGGAGTCGGTCAGCAGGTAGGGGAGCAGCGCCTTCACGATCGGCCCCAGCACCGACTCGGCCAGTATGTTGTCCTCGAAGGTGTTGATGCCGCCGTGCTGGAAGTGCGTCCCGGCGGAGAAGGTCACGTGCCCGGCAGGCGAGTCGATGATGTCCCACTCGTAGCCGGCCTCCTGGGCCGCGCGCGGCAGGGCGGCGTCCGAGAGCGCCCGTCGCACCAGCCACTGGACCTCGCTGGCCGGCGCGGTGTCCAGGGGAACCCCCTCAAGGCTCCCCGTCAGGAGGCTCATCAGGGTCAGGTCGGTGTAGCGCCGATCGGTGTGCGCATCGCCGTACAGGTCAAAGCCGCGCGCCTCCAGCGCCTCCTCGAACGGGCCGTTGTCGATTCCCATGGCGTTCATGAGGGTGTCTCGGCGCGGGTAGCCGTCCAGCAGCACGAGGTAGATGTTCGGGCCGGCGGCGACCCGCGAGGCGGTGACGGGAGCGATCGGTCCTTCCGCACTCAGGAAGGCGCGCACGACGCCGGAGACGAAGAACACGAGCACGAAGGCGGTCGCCGCCGCCGACGCCTGCCGCGGAACGAGGGGCATGGCCCGTCCAAGCCGCCGGGCGACGAAGACAAGCACCAGCCACGCCGCGCCCAGTGCGGCGACCTCCAACAGGTGCCGCGTGGTGGTCGCCCAGAAGAAGATCAGGCCGGCAGCGCCGGCGGCCGCCAGCGGGGCCTGTGAGCGCCACAGCCAGGCGGCCAGCAGCCCGATCAGGACCGCAAGCGGAATGACGAGGAGCAGCGGTCGGATGAGGTAGAAGCTCGGAAAGGCGGAGTTCGCGAACCGCCCCAGGATGTAGCCGGCGAAGGCAAGGTAGGCGACCAAAGCGGCCAGGAGCGCTCGCCTGATCCCTGCGGAAATCGTCACCCCGCGATCTTAGGACGCTTCCCTAGAAGTAGTTGACGCTGATCCCGCCGTCGATCACGAAGTGCGCGCCATTCGTCCAGCGCGATTCATCCGACGCCAGGTAGAGCGCCACGTTGACGATCTCCTCCGGCTTGCCGAAGCGTCCGGTCGGGTTGCGAGCCAGGCGCAGCTGCTTGGCCGCTTCGTCCTTGAGCAGCCATTCCATCAGCAGGGGGGTCTCGATCGGGCCAGGGCAGATCGCGTTGCTGCGCACGCCGCGCGCGGCGAACTGAACCGCCATCGAGCGGGTCAGAGACAGCACCGCGCCCTTCGACGCCGTGTATGCATCCTGCGGCACCGAACAGCCGAGCAGCGCCACGAACGAGCTGATGTTGATGACCGATCCGGAACCCTGGTCGAGCATGCGCGGGATCGCGTATTTGCAGCCCAGGAACACGCCGCGCACGTTGACCGCCAT
>JALYNS010000066.1 GCA_030773035.1 Chloroflexota bacterium | reverse complement strand
GCTCCGTCCGAGGATCGAGCCGTGCCACCGCTTGCAGGAGCTCATGCACGCCCTTGCCACGCGCCAGCCGACCGACGAACAGGATCCCGCCGCGCCTCGCCCTCGACCCGCGCTTCGAGAAGAGCTGGAAATTGATGCCCGGGGAGAGGACGAGCACCCGGCGCCGATCGACGTTGAACCGGGCCTCGAGTTCGGTCGCGATGAACGCGCTGGTGGCAACGTGCAGATCGGCGGCACGAAAGACCTTGCGCGCCAGGCGGCGATGGAAGCCTGATCCCGCGCTCAGGTTCCCAATCCCGCCAGCCCCGGCGCCGGTGACATCGGAACCGTGGCTGTACACCACCAGGCGCGCGCCAACGATCCTGGAGGCCATCCAGGCGGGCAATGCCGTGGGATAGGCGATGTGCGCCTCGACGACCTGCGGTCTGCGTCCCGTCAAGCGCGCCTTCACGGCGCCGAGAAGGCTTCGAACGGTGAGAACCGCATACTTGCGCAAGACAGCCTCGTACGCCGGAATGCCGGTGATGGCAATGACGTCGACAACGGCGCCTGCCCGTCGAAGGGCCTCCGCGTGAGCGGCGACGAATGCACCAAATGCAGGTAGACGACGATCCGGATACAGGTTGCTCACGATGAGAATACGCAAGCTGGCCCGCCTCAACCTCGGTCGACGATCAACAGCACGGACGGCAACCCGTGACGGCTCGCCGCGGTGGGTCCTACTCTAGGCCGCATGTCTGCCCCCGAGGGTGTCGCCAGCATTCTGCACGATGCCGCCGCCTCACGCTTCCCCAGCTCATCGCTCAACGGGCTCTTCACCTTTGCGCCGGCAAGCATGTCGGCCCTGGTGGATGTCGCAGGCGAGGGACCCGGCATCCTGGTCGCCGTCAATGCCGAAAAGATCGCACGTGCCGATCCGGTCGCGGTCGAGATCGCGAGGACGCATCTGGCCTATCCGGACGGGATCGGGGCGGTGCTTGCCCTCCGTCGCCACGGAATCGCAGCGCACCGACTACCGGGTGCCGAACTGTGGCTGGCGCTCATCGAGCGGTATGCGGGGACGCGGTCGTTCTATCTGCTTGGCGCGACCGAGGCCGTCGTGCAGACCGTGGCTGACAAGCTCACGAAGCTGCATCCGGGCATTCAGCTGTGGTATCGGAGCGGGTATGTGTCGCACGCGGAGGAGGCACAGCTCGAGGAGGAGATTCGACTTCGACACCCGGATTTCGTGTTCGTGGCGATGGGCTCACCCAGGCAGGAGCTGCTGATGCAACGGCTGTACGCCATCCAGCCCGCCGTGTACCTCGGCCTCGGCGGAAGCTTCGACGTCCTTGCTGGGATCAAGCGCCGGGCCCCGCGCTGGCTCCAGCAGCGAGGGCTGGAGTGGGCCTACCGGTTCGCACGCGAGCCCGCTCGCCTTCGCCGACTGCCCACCTACCTTCGATTCGTGGCGCTCCTCGGCAGCGGGAGGTTCTGATGCTCGAACGGCCCACGGTTTGCGTTGTTGGGCTTGGATACATCGGCCTCCCGACCGCGGCGATGCTGGCCGGCGCGGGGTACCGCGTGGTCGGTGTTGACGTGAACGAACGGATCCTGGAGACCGTGAATGCGGGCGGCGTCCACATCGTCGAGCCCGGCCTCGCGGATCTCGTCCGCGTCGCGGTGCATTCCGGGAGCTTGACGGCGAAGGCCGAGCCCGTTGCCGCCGACATCTTTCTCATCTGCGTACCGACACCATTCACGGGCGAGGCGGGAGTGCGAACACCCGACATCAGTCATGTGCGCGCCGCGTTGCATTCGATTGCGAAGGTCGTCGTACCCGGAAACCTGATCGTGATTGAGTCGACCTGCCCAGTCGGTACGACGGCGTCGCTTCGAGATGAATTGGCGGCGGCCGGGGTGCCCACGGATCGCATCCACCTCGCGTACTGCCCGGAGCGAGTCATCCCGGGCCGGATCCTCAACGAGCTGGCGTCCAACGACCGCATCGTCGGGGGAGTTGATGACCTCTCCAGCACCGCTGCCGAGGCGTTCTATCGCGGCTTCGTGACGGGGTCGGTGTTCACCACCAACAGCGCCACGGCGGAGATGGTCAAGCTCGTGGAGAACAGCTACCGCGATGTCAACATCGCGTTTGCGAACGAGGTCTCGATCCTGTGCGACCACCTCGAGATCGATCCATGGGAGGTCATCGGGCTGGCCAATCGCCACCCTCGCGTCGATATCCTGCAGCCGGGGCCCGGGGTGGGTGGCCACTGCATCGCGGTCGATCCATGGTTCATCGTCGCGCGGG
>JALYNS010000065.1 GCA_030773035.1 Chloroflexota bacterium | reverse complement strand
ACCCAGCGCGAACGCCAGGTCCAGGACGCGCGAGGCGGTGGCCGCCGCCTCCAGGGCCCCGGGCAGGTCGCCGCGGTGTCGCTCGCGGATGCGGGCCACCTCCAGCCACGCCGCCGCGGCGTCGGTCGAGGCACGACGTGTGGCGGCCGTCCAGAGCGCCTCGGCCCGGTCGATCTCGCCGGCGCTCAAGAGCAGGCGGGTCGCCATGCGCCGCAGGGAATGCGCCTGGTCCTGGTCAACACCCGGCAGCATCGCCGACTCGACCACCTCGAGCGCCTCCTCGCTGGCGCCATGGCGCAACAGCTCAACCGCCATCCCGTGTGGATCGAGGACCGCGGCCACGCGCCAGCCGCCCGCTCGCAGGTTCACGATCTCGGCCTCGAGCAGCGCCAGCGAGACGATGTCCTGCAGATTGTGGTCGAGGACGTCGGCCAGCAGGTCGGGGGAGCCACCGCGCAGGTAGCTGAAGTAGCGCGACGGCACTTCGCTGCCGGGACAGTCCGAGGTTCGCACCACCCCCAGAATGCCCGCCTCAACGTCGGCCAGCCGCGCGCCCCCCAGCATGCGACGATAGAGGCGCCGAGCGACCGGCAGCAGGTCATCATGGCGTTCGGGGAGCGCGGCCATCTCGCGGAAGAGACGATGGACCGTCAGGCGCGTCGTCAGCAGCGGCAGGTCGAAGCCGCGCCCGTTGTAGGTGACCAGCCGGGGCAGAGCGGCAAGCTCCCCAGCGACCAGGCGCAGGAGCGCCGCCTCGTGCGGGTAGTCGGGGAGGAGCAGCTGTCGAGCGACGAGCTGACCTCCCTCGACGTGCCCGATGCCGGCCAGGAAGACAACCGTGCCGGCACCGGTCGAGAGCCCCGTCGTCTCGGTATCAAAGTAGACCGCCGGTGGCAGCCCCGCGAGGCTGCTTACGGTTGCCGGGGGAAGCGGCACACGACGCTCGACGACGACCGCGGCGCCGTCGGAGGCGACCTGGAGGCGGGCACCGAACCAGCGCGCCAGCAGCTCGGACCGATCGGCGGGCGGCGCCGGCCGCGGTCGTGGGCTCGGTGCCGCGGCCCGAACGACCGCCAGCCGCTCGGCGAGGGTTCGGATGCTCATCGCCCGCCCATCGCGTCGAGCAGCTCTCCCGCGACCCGCTTGCCGCGCGGCCCCACCTCGGTGACCGGGCCGACGCACGACGGGCAGCCATCCGCGCAGGGACAGCCGGCGACCAGCTCCGCGCAAACACGGAGAAGGTCGTCGGTCAGGGCGAAGAGGCGCTCCGTCAGCCCCACACCGCCTGGAACCGCGTCATACAGGTAGAGGGTCGGCCGCCCGGTGAAGGGCGCCTGGACCTGGGCCAGCACGCCGATGTCGCGCGGGTCGCACATCAGCAGCAGCGAGGCCGTGGTGCGGGCGACGCGCGCCAGGCCGATCAGGGCGCCGTCGAGCGTGTCTCGGTCGTATCGGTTCACGAGGTCCGCCGGCGGCACGAGCCAGCAGGCGGTCGTGTGCATCTCCTGCTCGGGGATGCTGATCGAGCCCCAGCCAACGTTCTCGTGGGTGTGGTATTTGATCTTCTTGAACATGGTCACCTTCCAGGCGACCATCACCTCGCCGCGCTGCCGCTTGCCGGCCGGTGGCTGATCGGTCTCGTCGAAGACCTCCAGCACCTTGAGCGTGATGCCAAGGTCGGCATCGGTGTAGTAATCGACGTCGGTGCGCGTGACGTAGGCCTTGCGCTCCTCCCAGTCGAGCCGATCCACGTGGTGCTGCACGCCCTCGTGGATGTAGATCGCCTTCTCGTGGACGAGCAGCGGCGCCGCGAAGAGGTCGACCTCCCCGAGCACGCGGTGGCGGTCACCGGTGGTGTCGACGATGACCACGTTCTCTGGCGCCCCGGACCGCAGGCTGAAGGCGCTGGCCGGGAAGTTCTCATGGCTCCAGTAGTACCGATCGTCGTCGGCGCGGCGGAGATAGCCGTCCTCCTCGAGGACGTCGAGCAGGGTCGGCGTCTCCTCGATCCCGAACCGCTCAGTCGCCGGCACCGGCAGCTCGAAGCTCGATGCCCGCAGGTGGTTGACGAGCACGTGGAGGTTGTCGGGGTTGATCAGCCCGTGCTCGGGCGACTGATCGAAGAGGTAGTCGGGGTTCGCGGCGAGGAACTGGTCGATCGGCGACGAAGAGCAGATCAGCGCCGACAGGCTCGTCCCGGAGCGGCGGCCGGCGCGCCCCATCTGCTGCCAGGTCGACGCGATGGTCCCGGGGTAGCCGACGCTGATCGCGGCGTCGAGGCTGCCGATGTCGATCCCCAGCTCGAGGGCGTTGGTCGCCACGACGCCCCGTACCCGCCCATCGCGCAGGCCGCGCTCGATCTCGCGGCGCTCGTTGGGCAGGTAGCCGCCGCGGTAGCCGCGGATGGTGTGCGGGTGTCCTGGCGCCGGCGCAAAGGTCTCGCGCAGGTAGCTGGTCAGCACCTCGACCGCGGTGCGCGACCGGGCGAAGGCGATCGTCTGCACGCCGCCCCCGATGAGGCGCTCAGCAAGGTGCTGGGCGGTCAGGAGCGACGAGCCGCGGATCCCGAGGTGTGGGTTGGCGACCGGGGGGTTGACGACCAGGATGTGCTTCCGGCCGCGGGGCGCCCCGTTCTCATCGATCAGCTCGACCGGCGCCTCGATCAGCCGCTCCGCCAGCTCGCCGGGGTTGGCGATTGTGGCGGAGGCGAAGATGAAGACCGGGTCGGCGCCGTAATGACGGCAGACGCGGCGCAGGCGACGCATCACGTTCGCCACGTGGCTGCCGAACAGCCCACGGTACGTGTGCAGCGCGTCGATGACGACGAAGCGCAGGTTCTCGAACAGCTTGAACCACTTGGTGTGGTGCGGAAGGATCGCGGCGTGGAGCATGTCGGGGTTCGTGATCACGACCTGCCCCGCCGCCCGCACCACGCTGCGCACGTTCGGCGGGGTATCCCCGTCGTAGGTGTGGGTCTTGAGCTCGAGCTCGGCGGCATCGGCCAAGGAGCGCAGCTCGACCAGCTGGTCGGCCGCCAGCGCCTTGGTCGGGAAGAGGTAGAGCGCGCGAGCCGCCGGGTCGCGGGCAACCGCGTCGAGGACCGGCAGGTTGTAGCAGAGCGTCTTGCCCGATGCGGTCGGCGTGACGACGACGAGGTTGCGGCCCGCCCTGGCCGCTCCGTAGGCGGCCGCCTGGTGCGTGAACAGCGCGTCGATCCCTCGCCCATTGAG
>JALYNS010000064.1 GCA_030773035.1 Chloroflexota bacterium | reverse complement strand
GTGCGCACCTCGAGGTGCAGATCGGCGACCTGACCATGACCCGTGAGCGGACGATCGGTGGGGGACACGTGGGAGGACAGCTCGGCTGGATGCACATCGGCCTTGGACCCGCGACCGAGGTGCAGGTCCGGGTGACCTGGCCCGACGGCGAGATCGGGCCATGGCTGACGGTCCCGGCCGACGGGTTCTCGATCATCGAGCGTGGGGCCCCGTCGGTCCTCCCCTGGGACCCGGGAGCGGGCTGATGCCATCCGCCCGCCTTGCCTCCGTCGCGCTTCCGGTGCTGCCCCGACCAGACTCCGCGCCGGAGCTGCCGGCGTCCATCTACGCGGCACGCCTGTCGCGACTCCGGCAGCGAGCCGAGGCTCGTGGCCATGACCGGCTCGTCGTCTACGCCGACCGCGAGCACAGCGCCAACCTGTCATACCTGACCGGGTTCGACCCACGGTTCGAAGAGGCGATCCTCATCCTGGGACAGGCGGGCAGGCCGGTTCTCCTCGCCGGCAACGAGTGCATCGGCCTCGCTCGCGATGCGCGGCTGCCGGTCGAGGCGGTGCTCTTCCAGGAGCTGAGCCTCCCGAGCCAGCCCCGAGACCGCTCGGACCCATTGGCCGAGATCCTCTCGGACGCCGGCCTGCGACGCGGCTCGAAGGTCGGCGTCGTCGGCTGGAAGGCCCCGCCCGACCGATCCTGGATGGACGCCCCGGCCTACCTGGTCGACGCGCTGCGGGCATTGGTGGGCCGCGCCGGGAGCGTGGAGAACGCCACCGACCTCTTCATCGACGCTGCCGACGGCCTGAGGGTGATCAACGAGCCCGAGCAGATCGCCGCGTTCGAGCACGCTGCTGCTGAAACGTCGAATGGCGTCCGCAACCTGCTGCTCGGGCTGCGGCCCGGAATGCGCGAGCGCGAGGCCGTTCGCCTGCTCGAGTGGAGCGGTGCGCCGCTGTCGTGCCACCTGATGCTGACCGCCGGGCCGCGCGCCCGATACGGGCTGCTGAGCCCCGGGGATCGGATCATCGAGCGCGGTGATCCGCTGACCGTGGCATTCGGGATCTGGGGAGCGCTCAACTGCCGGGCGGGGTTCGTGGTCGAGGACGCTGCCGAGCTGCCCGACGGGATCGGCGATTACGTCGATCGGCTGGTGGGGCCGTACTTCGAGGCGGTCGCCGAATGGTATGGCGCGCTGCGGGTGGGAGTGACCGGCGGAGCGCTCCAGGAGATCATCGACCGCAGGCTCGGCGATCCGTTCTTCGGCATCTTCCTGAACCCCGGCCACCAGCTGCACCTTGACGAGTGGGTGAATTCGCCGGTCGGCCGCGGGAGCACGATCGAGCTGCGCTCCGGGATGGTGATGCAGGTGGACATCATCCCGGCGACCGGCGGCCCGTACTTCACCACCAACATCGAGGACGGGATTGCGCTGGCCGACTCGACGCTGCGCCGGTCGCTCGAGCGGTCGTTCCCCGACCTGTGGGATCGGGTCACGGCGCGACGCTCGTTCATGCGCGACTCCCTCGGCATTGACCTTCACCCCGACGTCCTGCCGCTCTCGAACCTGCCGGCGGTGCTCCCTCCGTTCCTCCTCCGGCCGGAACGCGTCATGACGCTGAGCGCCTGATGGCCGCAGACGCCGACTCCACGCGCCCGGGCGGCCGCATCGTGACGGTCGCCGAAGGGCCAATCTCCGTCGACCTGCTGCCCGAGGTCGGGGCCAGGCTTCACCGCCTCGAAGCCTTCGGACAGGACCTCCTCCGCACCCCTGATGACCCAGCCATGCACCTCACCCATCCGTTCGGGTGGGGTGCCTATGTCATGGCGCCATGGTGCAACCGGATCGCCGCGACCCCGACCCGTGTCGACGGCCACCTGGTCAGCGTCGAGTCCAACTTCGGGGACGGCTCGGCGATCCATGGACAGGTGTACGCGACACCCTGGCAGGTGGGGGAGGATGGAACGCTGCGGGTGCGCGGCGGTGGGGGCGGCTGGCCTTGGCAATATGAATCCACCCTGAGGATCAGCATCACCGATGCCGTGCTTCTGATCGAGCAGTCGCTGACGAACCTTGCCCCCACCTCGATGCCCGCCGGACTGGGGCTGCATCCCTGGTTCCGACGCCCGGTCGAGGTGCGCATCGACGCCACGCAGGTCCTGCCATCGAACACCGATCCCGACGCGATCATCGAAGCGGTCTCGGGATCCCTCGATCTGCGCACGCTGCGCGAGATGCCCGACGACGTCGACGCCGCCTGGCTTGACCTCGGTGACCCCGCCATCCAGCTGCGCTGGCCGACGCTCGGCGTGGTGGCCTCGCTGCGTGTCCGGGCTGATAGCGGCCCCTGCATCGTCGCGGCCAGCCCTCGGGGGGTCGACGCGGTCGCCATCGAACCGCAGACCCATGCCCCGCACGGCCTCCGCCGATATCTGGACGGAGAGCCAGCCGGGCTCGTCGCGCTGGCGCCCCAGGCCACGATGCAGTTGGCCATCGAGTTGGCCTTCGCGCGGCAATAGCCTGGGCGGCAGCTTGAGCCGCGACCTCCGGCAGGCCGCATGTCGACGGCTAGCGAACCCGCCGTCGTGAAGTGCGTCGCTGACGGCGTTCGGCGAGCGATGCGAGCCCGAGCAGCCCCATGACCAGGATCGCCACCAACGCGCCGGTCACGATGATCGGCCCTTGTTCATCGCGAGCGGCGCCCATCCCGGCATTGGGAACCGAGGGGATCGGGGTCGGCGTTGGCGTCGCGGTTGGCAGCGGCGGCCCAACGGTGTCGATATCCGAAGCGCTCACCTCTGGGAAGGGATTGCCCAGCGCATCCTCGTAGACGGCGGTCACGCCATTCGTCACGGTTCCGGTCGCGGCAAGGTCGACCGTGACCGTGATCTCCACGTCCGCGCTGGCGCCCGCGTCAATCCAGTCGTCGAGGTTGGCGGTCACCACGCCTGCGCTCTCGCCGCACGTTCCCGTGGCCGGCGCCGTGATCGCGCAGCCCACGAAGGTCGTGTTCGTCGGGATCGTATCGGTGACGACCACGGCCAGCGCCGCACCAGCCGTCGCACCACTCGATGTATTCGTGACGGTGACCACGTAGGTGAGATCTCCGCCTGCAGGGGCCACCGTGACCCCGTCGGTCTTGGCGATCGAGAGGGCCGGGGTTGGCGGCTGGCTGAAGTAGGCGCCGATCCCGTCCTGGGCCTCCTGGATGAACTGGTTGACGCTCGAGAGACAGGTCACGATCCGCCACCAGCCAGCCTCGGGATTGGCGATCGTGTCGCCGCCGCGCGCCAGCCCAACCCCGCCATTCCAGCCGGCGTTGATCGACAGCGTTCCAGCGGTGCCGTCGGTCAGCCCCGTCGGGTCAAAGGCGTCCGACGGTGCGTAGTAGGTGACGCGGGTGTTGCCGTCCATGTCGTAGTTGTGGAAGGTCACCGATGGCAGGCCCAGGCTCACGTACTCGAACAGGGTCAGGCAGGCGACGCCGCCGCTGCTGTGCTGATAGGTGATCTGCTCCTGGCCGATGATGATCTCGTCATTCGTGCCGGGCAGGCCATCGGCGTCGTCCGAGTTCGCCGGCGGGAGATTGTTTGGGTCGACGTCGGTATCGGTGCCGACGCGAACGCGCCATCCGTTGTCGTCGTCCCCCTCCCCGAGCACCGCCGAGCGGAGGGCGTAGACGCCGCAGGTCGCCGGCAGAGTCGCCAGGCGCACCCACGCCTCAGGCAGGGCCGGCTCGGGCAGGTAGGTCGTCGCGACGAGCGAGAGCGCCGCCCCGGGCAGCGGCTGATCGTATCCCGGACCGACCGATGCGCCAGGCCCGTACAGCTCGAACTGCGTCGAGTCGCTCACGGCTCCGCGCGGCTCATCGCGGGAGATCAGCGCACCGGCGGCATTCATCTCGGGGCTGAACAGGTCGACGTAGAGCGGGGTGGCAGGCGGCCACCCGCACGGCACGGTGATGACCAGGTAGTTGTATCCATTCCCGGCTCCGACGGTGCTGGAGCTGTACCAATCACCGATCCCTGCGCCGGCGTTCGGGCCCGAGGTCTGGATGTAGAAGCCACCGCCCGCCGGAGGTACCTCGACCCCTGCGCTGCTCTCCAGGCCGGGTCCGAGCAGGATCGCGGCGAACAGTCCGGCGGCAGCGACCGCGGAGCGCCAGCCGGCGCCGGACCGCCTGGTTGTCCGAGCGTGCATCCGCGTCTCCACTGGGGCACCGGGGCGTGGAGGAGAGAGGGCGCATCATAGCCGCGTCGGGGTGGGCGATGACGGTCCGTTCCGCGCGCAAGCGGGCGCCCCAGGCCGAGAGAGGCTACCCCTCGTCGATCGGTGGGATGGTGTCCAATGCGAAGCCCATCGGCACCGTCCAGGGCCGAACCGTCACCCGGATCAACTCGTGCTCGACTGCCTGGTCCTGCATGGCGAGGCGCTCTGCGTCGGAGGCATCCCGGGCGGTGATGACCGCCATGCCCACGGGGCCTGCGGCACCTCGATCGGCGAATGGGCCACCAAGGACCATCAGGCCTCGCTCGGTCAGGCCGCGCATGAAACTGATGTGCTCCTCGATGCCCGGCTGCTCCATGAACCCAAGCGACGGATCCCACGCGCTGCCGGGGGAGTGGAACAGGACGAACAGCTGCTGCACGCCGCGCAGTCTCGCGCTCGCGGAGGGCCGGCGCAAGCGTCCCTCGGCTTGACACCCCCGTTGCTCGCCGCGTAGACTCCGAGATCGCGCCGGCATGCGGCCGGCAGGCGATGCGAGAACCTCGACCCGCCCGGGCCGAGCAGCTCCGCGCCAAGCTTCCCGATCACGGAGGCCAAGAGAATCGAGCGAGACCGATCCGTCGGTAACGTGACCTTAACAGCTGAAGAGTGACAGGAACCCACACGAGTCAACGGGACAAACGTCTGAACTGTGAACGGTGGTGGAGCCCTCGGGCAAGACCACTGTTTTTGTTTGGAGAGTTTGATCCTGGCTCAGGACAAACGCTGGCGGGGTGCATGAGACATGCAAGTCGAACGGGGTTGAGCGGGCTTGCTCGATCAACCTAGTGGCGGACGGCTGAGTAACGCGTAGGTGACCTACCCGGAAGTGGGGAATAACTGCCCGAAAGGGTGGCTAATACCGCATGTGGTCGGCGATTCGGTTCGCCGCCCAAAGCCGCAAGGCGCTTCCGGCGGGGCCTGCGTCCGATTAGCTAGTTGGTGGGGTAATGGCTCACCAAGGCGACGATCGGTAGCTGGTCTGAGAGGATGATCAGCCAGACTGGGACTGAGAACGGCCCAGACTCCTACGGGAGGCAGCAGTCGGGAATTTTGCCCAATGGACGAAAGTCTGAGGC
>JALYNS010000063.1 GCA_030773035.1 Chloroflexota bacterium | reverse complement strand
GACCTACGCGCTCAACCTGATCGACACCCCCGGCCACGTCGACTTCACATACGAGGTCAGCCGCTCGCTCCAGGCCTGTGAGGGGGCGATCCTGGTGGTCGACGCCTCCCAGGGGATCGAGGCCCAGACGCTCGCCAACGTGCACCTGGCCATGGAGCAGAAGCTGGTCATCATCCCGGTGATCAACAAGATCGACCTCGCATCGGCCGACCCCGAGATGGTCCTTGGGGAGCTGGAGGAGACGCTCGCCATCCCGCGCGAGGAGGTGATCCTGGCCTCGGCCAAGGAGGGGATCGGGATCGACGAGGTCCTCGAGGCGATCGTGACGCGCATCCCGCCACCCCGCGGCGCTGCGAACGCCCCCCTCCAGGCACTCGTCTTCGACTCCCACTACGACCCGTACAAGGGGGTGGTCGCCTACGTCAGGGTGGCGAACGGCACCCTCCACGACCATGAACGGATCCGCTTCATGGCGACCGGTGTCGAGAGCGACATCCTTGAGCTCGGCTACTTCCGGCCGCAGCCGGTCCCGACCCGGCGCCTGACCGTGGGCGAGGTTGGCTACGTGGCCTCCGGTCTGAAGAGCATTGCCGACGCCCGTGTTGGCGACACCCTGACCGATGCCGACCGCCCCGCCACCGAGCCCCTGCCCGGCTACAAGGCGGCCCTGCCGCTCGTCTTCGCCGGCATCTACCCGATGCGCGGCGACGAATACCCGCTCCTGCGCGACGCGCTCGAGAAGCTGCACCTGAACGACGCCAGCTTCGTCTACGAGCCCGAGTCGAGCGTGGCGCTCGGTTTCGGCTACCGCTGCGGCTTCCTGGGCCTCCTCCACATGGAGATCGTCCAGGAACGGCTCGAGCGCGAGTTCTCGCTCGAACTGATCGCGTCGGCGCCATCGGTCGAATACCGGGTCAAGCGCCTGAACAAGGCCGATGAGGTCGTGGTCGACAACCCCGCCAAGTTCCCACCGGCCGGCGAGGTGGAGGCGATCAGCGAGCCGTGGGTCTCGGCCACCGTCATCACCCCGACCGACTACATCGGCCCGATCATGGAACTGGCCACCACCCGCCGCGGCGACTTCATCAGCATGGAGTACCTCGATCCGAAGCGGGTGAACCTGCACTTCGAGATGCCGCTCGCCGAGCTGATCATCGATTTCTACGACCAGCTCAAGAGCCGGTCATCGGGCTATGCCAGCCTGGATTACGCGTACCTGGGGTATCGGCCCGGCGACCTGGTCAAGCTCGACATCATGGTCAGCGGTGAGCCGGTCGACGCGCTCTCCCTGATCGTGCACAAGACCGATGCATTCCGCGTGGGCAGGGCACTCGTCGAGAAGCTCAAGGAGCTGATCCCGCGGCAGATGTTCGAAGTGCCGGTCCAGGCGGCGATCGGTTCCAATATCATCAGCCGCGAGACGATCCGGGCGATGCGCAAGAACGTCTTGGCCAAATGCTACGGCGGCGACATCACGCGCAAGCGCAAGCTCCTCGAGAAGCAGAAGGAAGGCAAGCAGCGGATGAAGCGGATTGGTTCCGTCGAGATCCCGCAGGAGGCCTTCCTGGCGGTGCTGCGCATGAACGACGGGCAGTAGCGTGGACTTCCAGGATTCGCTGCGCCTCTCGATCGCCCTGGGGCTGACGATCTTCCTGGTGCTCCTGCGCTTCGACTCGGACCGCATCATGCGCTCCGACTACTTCCGCTACCGCTCCGGATGGCTCGGCCCGCTCTCCTATTACGGGCTGGTTGTGTTGTTCGCGATCGGGATCGCGATCATCCTGCCGCGCGGCCGGGCGCAGCTCTTCCTGACCCCGGGCGACCCGGAACTGGTGCTGCCGGTGACGGCCCTGTTCTGCTTCATTGCGGTCCTGAACGGGGCGCTGCTCGCCTTCCTGCGCTACCGCGCCATCCTGCCGCTGCCGACTCAGCTGCTCGTCCCTCGCCTGGCCGGAGCGGCTGCCAACGCGGTTGCGGAGGAGCTCCAGTTCCGCTCGATCGTACTGGGGATGCTCATCTTCGCCGGCGGGCCGGACTGGGTCGGCCTGGCGCTCGTGGTTCAGGCCCTCCTCTACGGACTGGTGCATCGACGCCTGTGGAACGAGCGCGACTGGTATTTCCTGGCCGGGTCGGTGATCCTCGGCTACGCGGCGGGGCTGGCGACCGTGACGACCGGGTCGGTGGTGCCGGCCATGGTCGGGCACTTCGCGGTGACGGCGTCGCTCTTCGCGTTTGCCGGGGGGCGATTGCGCCAACGCCCGATCTAGGGAGCCCCTGGCGCGCCGGCCCGGCCTCCTGCGCGGAACCCGGCCTCCTGCGCGGAACCCGGCCTCCTGCGCGGAACCCGGCTTCCTGCGCGGCGACCCGGCCTCCTGCGCGGTCGCCTTAGTCGTCACATCGCTACGTCGGCACGTCTGAGCCCGAATTTCGGTTCCTCCGCCCATCCCGCGCGTCAGGGCAGTCACCACATCGCTGGTGCGACGCACGAGGGCCGCATCCACGGGCATCCACGGGCATCCATGCGTCCATGTAGTGACCACATGACTACACGGTCGAACCCGGACGAGTGTAGGTGTCGATCCGCGGTTTGGCCGTTCGTCGTAGAAGATGAAGATGGGGCTCAACAATCGGGCCCGCAACAGTCTGAGAAGGAGTCCCACGCATGGCAGCCAAGGTCATCCACGTCGAAATCACGGGCAAGGACGGGCCCGCGCTCCAGAGCTTCTACTCCGATATCTTCGGCTGGAAGCTCGACACCGACCTGCCCGATGGCTACGGCATGGCCCGGGACGAATCCGGATTCACGAGCGGCATCGGGCCCACCCGCGACGGATCCGCCGGCCAGGTGACCTTCTACGTTCACTCCGAGGACCCGGCCGGCATCCTGCGCCGCGTCGAGGAGCTCGGTGGGAAGGTGCTGATGCCCCTGACCGAAGTGGCCAAGGACACCACCATCGCCCTCTTTGCCGACCCCGAGGGTCACGTCGTCGGGATCATGAAATCCCCTCCGGCCCGCATCTCGCGAACGCCGCCCCGAGCCCGCAGCATGTAGGCTCGGGGCGTGGCGTTGACCACGCACCACC
>JALYNS010000062.1 GCA_030773035.1 Chloroflexota bacterium | reverse complement strand
CGATAGTTGAGCGGACCGGGTGGGTTCGCCTCGTTCGACCAGACCGGCATGAGCGAGTTGGCGTCGCCGCAGACGTAGCGTCCGCCAGCCGTCAGCACGGTCCGGATGTAGTTCGCGTTGAGGTGTGCGAACAGCTTGTCCTGCCGGTTGAGGATGGGGCCGATGCCGCCCTCGCCGTTGGCGCCATGGCAGCGCGCACAGTTGGCCTCGTACACGTTGTAGCCGCGCTCGACGGCCACCACCTGCTGGGCTTCGGTCTCCTTGTCGAGTCGGGCCGGGCTGATGCCGAGCGGCCCGCCGAGCTCGTAGAACCAGTAGATCGACGTGAAGAGGATGACGACGATGATGGCGAGGAACCCGACCCAGCGGGCGTTCGACGACGAGCGGACGATCTGGGCGGCGCGCTCGGGCGTCAGCGTCAGGCTGCGCGCCGCGGGTGGCGCGCTGAAGCGCTCGACCGGTGCCGGCTCGGCCGACGGGCGGGTCGCGGGCAGTCGCTGCTCGGGCTCGCCTCCGGGCGTGTCGGTCATCGATCTCCTCGGCGGTCGGTTCGGCTCACGGCGTCAGATGCAGCCGGTGGGTGTGCGGGGCGGGATGAGCCCGGGCTGGCCGAGCGCGATCGGCAGCGGGCCCAGCGTGATCTTGCCGGTGTTGATGGTGAGCTTCCCGGCCCCGTCCACCGTGATCGAGAAGCGGTCCATGCCGCGCGGCGCCGGGCCGAACTGGGCGCCATCGGCCTTGATGCCGAGGCGGTCGTAGCGCGAGCCGTGGCACGGGCACTCGAACCAGAAGTTCTTGAGGCACGGGTTCGGCTTGCAGCCCAGGTGCGGACAGCGCTGGTACAACGCGCGGACGTTCAGCGCCGTGCCGTCGCCGGTCGTGTCCTCGCCGGCCAGGAAGCGCTGTTGCCCGGTGTCGACGAGGATGACGAAGGCCCGGGCCTCCGGGTAGTAGGCCGGGAACCCCTCGTCGATCGGGAGCGACGAGTTCTGGAGCTTGATGGTCTCGAGGTCGCCCATCTCGATCGGCGCTCCGAAGCCGCCGGTCAGGTTCGGCCACGCGAACCCGAGCGTCCCGGCCGTCACCTCCAGCAGCCACAGGCCGATACCGGCACCGAGGGCGTTTCGCATGAGCTGCCGGCGCGACATGCCCTGGACCTGGCTGCGGCGCAGCGCCTTGATCGCCTCCTTCGAGTGGGCGGCGGGCTTGTCGATCGCTTCGACCTGGTAGTTGCTCATCGTCGGCCGGATCCTTGCAGGCTTGTCATAGGGCGAAGTAGACGCCGGGCGCGGTCACGAACGGGATGACGAACGTGTAGCCGGGCCCGCGGAAGAAGATCCCGACGAAGGTCAGGATGAGACCGAGGCAGCAGAAGAACGTGAACAGCATGACCGCAGTCTTGCGCTCCGACGGCCGGACGGCCAGGACGTTCTCGCGGTCGATGAACGGGATGAGGGCGGCCCCCACCAGCACGAACCCGGGGACGAGGACGCCCGCCACGGTCGGGTGGAAATACGCCAGCAGCTCCTGGAGGCCGAGGAAGTACCACGGCGCCTTGGCGACCGCCGGCGTGACGTTGCCGTTGGCCAGCTCCTCGTGCGGCGCGTTGATGAACAGGCCCATCATCAGCAGGAAGATGCTCATGATCCCGCCGGCCAGGAACTCGATGGTGAGCAGGTGCGGCCAGGTCATGACCGTGTCGTCGGGCTCCTTCTGGACGCGGACGACGGCATCCTGCTTGACGAGCGCGAGCAGCCGGTAGGGCCGCGCCGACATCGGCACGCGCTGCTTGTCGATCTCCGTCCGCCGCGTCGGGTCGACCGGCAGCACGACGCGCTTGTCGGGCGGCGCCTTCACGTCAGACATCGGCATGACCCGTCATAGCGGCCCCGAGACCCCTCCGTCCTTGCGAATGCGCCAGAAGTGCACGGCGAGGAAGATGGCGGCGACCAACGGCAAGACCATGATGTGGACCACGTAGAAGCGCAGGAGCGTGTTCTGCC
>JALYNS010000061.1 GCA_030773035.1 Chloroflexota bacterium | reverse complement strand
CTGCTCGACCCGGCCGGGGAGCCGCTCACCGATCGACTGGCGCGCGAGCTTGCGGCGGCACGCCAGCTCGTGCTGGTGTGCGGCCGATACGAGGGGGTCGACGAGCGCGCTCGCGTCCTGGTCGATCGCGAAGTGAGCATCGGCGACTACGTGCTGACCGGCGGCGAGCTGCCCGCGCTGGTGCTGATCGACGCGGTCGGCCGTCTCGTCACCGGCGTCATCGAGGCCGATTCCCATGAGTCCGACTCGTTTGCAGACGGCCTGCTGGAGGGCCCGCAATACACACGCCCCGAGCACTTCCGGGAGGCATCGGTGCCGCCCGTGCTCCTCTCCGGGCACCACGCGGAGGTCGCACGCTGGCGGCGGATCGAGGCCCTGCGACGGACCCTTCGGCGCCGCCCCGACCTGCTGGCAGCCGCTCCGCTCTCGGACCAGGATCAGGCTGACCTGCGCCGTCTTGCCGGAGAGGATGGTCCAGACAGCTGAGCCTCGTTGCCGGCCCTCGAAGGCCGCTGCTATACTCCGCCGGTCGCGACCGCGTGTCGGTCGCGTTCTTCACGTTCGCGCCCCATTCGGGGCCACGCCATCGAAGCCGGTAATCCGCGACTAATGCCGCGATAACGAGGTCGCCCCCAGCATGGACCTGATCAAGGAGCTCGAGCGCGAGCAACTCCGTGCCGATCGCCCGGTGATCGCCCCCGGCGATACCGTCAAGGTGTCGGTGAAGGTGGTCGAGGGGAGCCGGGAGCGGACCCAGGTCTTCGAAGGAACGGTCATGCGCATGCGCGGCGGCGGACTCAACCAGCGGATCACCGTGCGTCGCATCGCCTCCGGTGTCGGCGTCGAGCGCACCTTCATGGTGCATGCCCCACGGGTCGAGAAGATCGAGATCGTTCGACATGGCGTGGCGCGCCGCGCCCAGCTCTATTTCCTTCGCGATCGAATCGGCAAGGCTGCCACCCTGCGCGAGCGCCGCCCCGGGCGCTGAGCAGCTGCCGGTCGCCCCTTGAAAGCACCTCCTCCACGCGTGAAGCGCCGCACTCCGGCTCCTCGCGATGCCCACATGCGGCACGAGCGCGAGCTGCGGCTCGCCGGTTTCCGCAGCATCGCCGGGATCGACGAGGTCGGCCGAGGCTCGCTTGCTGGACCGGTGGTCGCCGCGGCGGTGATCCTGCCGGACCGGCACAGGATCAAGGGCCTGCGCGACAGCAAGGTCCTGGTTCGATCCAGGCGGGAAGCGCTCTACGAGCAGATCCTTGACCGGGCGGATGCGGTCGGGGTCGGCTGCATGGAGGTCGAGGTGATCGACCGGGTCAACATCCTGCAGGCCACCAAGCTCGCGATGCGTGAGGCGCTCGGGCACCTGACCACGGCCCCGGACCACCTCGTCATCGATGCGCTCAGCCTGCGCGAAGTGAACCTCCCGCAGCGGCCGATCGTCGACGGCGACGCGATCAGCGCCTCGATCGCGGCTGCCAGCATTGTCGCCAAGGTGACCCGCGACCGGATCTGCGCCGAGTTCGACGCCCGCTACCCGGCGTATGGGTTCGCGAGGAACAAGGGTTACGGCACGCGCCGGCATGTCGAGGCGCTCATGCGCGAGGGGCCCTGCGAATGGCACCGCCGCTCCTTCGCACCGCTGCGCCTCATCCTCGCCGGCGAGCAGCTCTCGCTGGAATTGCTGCTTGATGGGCTGGTGCTGACCGAGGATCAGTTCGAACCCGAGGAGTAGGTCGCATCGCTGCTCGCCTCCCGGAGAGGAGCGATCAAGGTGCCGGATCCGCGTCACATGCTCGGGCAGCAGGGGGAGGAGGTGGCGGCCGCCTGGCTGGCGACCCGCGGTTGGACGGTGATGGCGCGCCGCTGGCGCTGTCCCGTCGGTGAACTCGACCTGGTCGCGCTCGATCCGGGCGGCGTACTGGTGGCCATTGAGGTCAAGGTGCGACGCAGCGCTCGTGCCGGCGATCCCCGGGAGAGCGTTGATCGGAAGCGCCTGCTCAGGCTGCGAGCCGCGCTGGGCCAGTTCCGGGCGAGGCTGGGTCGGCCCATCGCCGAAGGATCAAGGATTGACCTCGTGGCCGTCTGCCCCGCTCCCGACGGGCGCTGGCGCCTCGCTCACCACCAGGCCATCGACGCCTGGTGAACGCGGCGGGTCAGCGGGCGAAGATCTCCTCGAGCGCCAGGATCGAGGCGATGTAGGGACGCGTCACGCGGTAGACGCCATGCCGGTCGGCCGCGGTCTGCCCCTGGTAGTAGGCGGCGAGGACGAGGTCCCGGTTGCCGCCATAGCGCTCCAGGTAGTGTGCGAGAAGCCGAACTCCGGCCCGGACGTTGTCGTCGAGGTCGTGCGCGTCGACCGGCA
>JALYNS010000060.1 GCA_030773035.1 Chloroflexota bacterium | reverse complement strand
GGGGTGAAGCCCCACAGGGCCCGATAGTAGGCAGCCGCCTGCTTGGCGTTCCCCACCCAGAATTCGACGTGGTCGATCCCCTTCAGAGGGAGGAAGTCGGCCGCGGCGTCCGCGGCGGCAGGGCGGGGAAGGGTATCGGTCATGGCTCCGATTGTACGGCGGCTGTCAGCGCCACCTCGATCATGCGCTCGACTGCGGCATCGAGGTCCTCGAGCGACATGTACGTCTCCTCGGTGCCCTCCTTCTCGTTCAGCACGTCACTGACGGTGAGCACGCAGGCGGCCTGCACGCCGGCACGCGCCGCCAGGTAGAAGAGGACCGACGCCTCCATCTCGAAGGCGAGCACCCCGCGCTCGCGCCACTTGCTGAAGTAATCGGCATCGGTGTTGTAGAAGACGTCGACCGATGCCACCGGCCCGACCCGCACCGGGATCCCCGCCGTCTCCGCCGCGTGCACCAGGGAGTGGGTCAGGGCGAAGTCCGCGGTCGGGGCGTATCGGTCTCCATGCAGGTAGGTGTTGGTGGCCCCGTCGACCGGGCAGGCTGACAGGGCGACCACCAGGTCCCCGGTCCGCAACCCCGGGGCGATTCCCCCGCAGGTTCCGACCCGAATGAGCTGCTTCGCGCCCAGGCGCAGCAGCTCCTCGGCAACGATCGCGAAGGATGGCGTTCCCATCCCTGACGTCTGGACGCTGACCGGGTGCCCCTGGTAGGTCCCGGTCCAGCCGTACAGTGCCCGGTGCTCGTTCACCTGGCGCGCCTGTGCCAGCCCGCCGTCAAATCGTTCGGCGATCCTGCGGGCCCGATTCGGGTCGCCCGGCAGGAGCACCAGCGGCGCGTAGTCGCCGACCTCGGCGCGAAGGTGGATCTGCGGCATGCCCGATAGCGTACCGCAGCGTCAAGTAGCATCCGGTCCATGTCGACATCGCACGAGGCTGACCTCGAATTCGCGGTGAGTCTCGCCGCCCGGGCCGGTGAGCTGCTCACCGCCAGCTACGAGCAGGTGCTGCGGGTCGACCGCAAGAGCAAGCGCGATGTCGTCACCGACGTGGACTACGCCAGCGAGGCGCTCGTGATCGAGGCGATCCGCGATCGCTACCCGGCGGACGCGATCCTGGCCGAGGAGTCGGGGCGTCACGAGCGCAGCGATGGCGGCGAGCGCCCGCCGGGTAGCGGACGTGCCCGATGGAGCCGGCGCACTTGGGTGATCGACCCACTCGACGGAACGGTCAACTACGCCAACGGGATACCCTTCTTCTGCGTCTCGATCGGGCTGGTCGAAGGGGGGAGGCCGGTGGTCGGCGTGGTCCTCGACCCCTTGCGGGGTGACTGTTACACCGCGACCGCCGCGGGTCCGGCGATGCTCAACGGGGAGCTGGTGCAGGCCAGTGAGAAGTTGGAGCTGGGAGACTGCGTGGTCAGCCTGGCGATCATCGGACGGGGAGGGATTGCGCGCGAGCGGCGAGTGGCGCACGAGATCCGTATCGGGAGACGAATGGGAAGCGCCGCACTGGCGCTGGCCTACGTCGCATCGGGGCGATTCGACGCCTTCGTGCAGAACGGAGGCCTGTCGCCGTGGGACATCTCGGCGGCGGGACTGATTGCGGAACGAGCCGGGGCGGTCGTCACGGACCTGTACGGCGGGCAGTGGTGGAACGTGCGCAAGCGCGCCGCAAGGCTGAGCATCGTGGCCGCCGCGCAGCAGCATCACGGCACGCTGCTCGACCTGCTGCGCGCGGCACGCACGACGGTCGAAACGCGTCGCTAGGGCGTGATGCCGCCCTCCTGCAAGACGGCGGCAAACATTGCCAGGGTGCGCGCCGTGGCGCCCCAGATGCGGTGTCCGGCGTGGCGATAGACGGCGGCGCGCAGGCTCCAGCCCGCCCCCTCGATCAGCTCCTCGCTCACCGCTTCATCGGTCAGCAGGTGGCGGAGCGGGAGCTCGACGATCTCAGCCACCTCGTCCGTGTGGGGATCGAGGGCCGGCCGGGCCGCCGCCGTGCCAACGAACGGCCGCAGCTCGAAGTTGCTCACCGGAATCCATATGTCGTCGAGCACGCCTGCGATCGTCACGACGGCCGGGTCGACGCCCACCTCCTCCCACGCCTCGCGCAGGGCGGTCGCTTCCTGGGACACGTCGGCCGCGTCCACCGCACCGCCGGGCAGCGAGATCTCGCCGGCGTGCTCGCGCAGGTCGGCATGCCGGACCGTGAGTGGAACCGTCAGCTCGCGGTCGACGCCGGGATACACCAGCAGGAGCGTTGCGGCGGGGCGGGCGGGCGGGAAGGTGGAGCGGTCGTAGCGACGCAGGGTGGGGCCGCCTGCCACCTGGCGCGGAGCGAAGCGCGGGTCGGCCGAGATCGGTCGGGTCGCGTCGGCCAGGGCATGGGCGATCGCTTCCTGCCACCCCTCCCCTCCGCGTAAGATTCGGTC
Organism: Chloroflexota bacterium; assembly: GCA_030773035.1. Taxonomy (GTDB): domain Bacteria; phylum Chloroflexota; class Limnocylindria; order QHBO01; family QHBO01; genus CF-167. The sequence continues at coordinate 9,539 of JALYNS010000060.1, read as the reverse complement.
CATGGTCAACCGGGCTCCCAATGATCGCGACTCGCTGGCTCGCGCTGCTCTCTACCGGGCACGCGTGCTCGTGAACCGCACGCCTCACTTCACCACGCGAGCCCGCCGCGAAGCAAATCGGGGCCTGGATCTGCTGGACCTGCAGCTGGGGCTGAACCAGGTCAACGTATCCGAGGCGGTGCGCGGGATCGAGCTCCTGGTTCGCGCCCACGCCTCGCTCGCCTTCGCTCTCCTGCGGGACCCGGCCTTCGTCGACCGCTTCGGCGCCGCATTGCGGCACCTGGGCCTTCGCGGGATCGAGCAGCGGCTGGCCGAGGTCCCCGGCTCGGTGATGGCGGCGCCGATCCCCGGGCCGACCGGTGGGCGCCGGCATCGCGACGAGCTGCCGCAGGAGGAACGGCTCGATGCCGAGGGGAATCCGCTGCCTCCGCCGCCCGGCTTCTACTAGGGGCCGACCGCCGACCCGAGTGCCGAGAGCAGCGCTGCATCGTTCGGGGTGGCGCCCATGCCCAGCCGCTCGCCGATGACCGCGGGCAGCGGCGGCTCCAGGTAGGTTGAGCGGAGCGTCTCCCAGGACGGCTTCGCAAAGGCCGATGCCGGCGTTCCGTCGAGCAGAACCCTTCCGGCGCGCAGGACCACGACGCGGTCGAAGGCATCGGCCACGAACCCCATGTCGTGGCTGATGGCGATCACGGTCCGCCCCGCTGCGTGGGCCTCGTCGATCACGCGCCGAACGATTGCCAAGCCGCGAAGATCCTGTCCGGTGGTGGGCTCATCCATGACCAGCACGGGGGTGCGCATGGCCTGCACCGATGCGAGGGTCAGCAGCTTGCGCCGCGACGCACCCAGGTCGTACGGGTTGGTGCTCGCTTCGGCTTCGAGGCCGACAGCCGCGAGCGCCTCATCCACCGCTGTGCGCAGGTCGGCGCCGCGCACGCCCAGGTTGTGCGGCCCGAACTCGACCTCGCCGCGAACGCTGCCGGCGAAGATCTGGCGGTCGGGGTCCTGGAAGACGAGCCCAACCGATCGGGCGAGCTGGGCAACGGTGCGGTGCGCAACGTCTTTGGCGTCATGCAGGACGCGGCCGCTGGTGGGCCGCAGCAGACCGTTGAGGTGGCGAACCAGGGTCGTCTTGCCGCTGCCGTTCTGCCCGATCAGCGCGACGCGCTCGCCGGCCGCGATCCGTAGCTCGATGCCGTCGAGGGCGGCATCCGCTGCGCCCGGATAGCGGTAGCTGACCTGCTCCAGCACGAGGTCGGTCATTGGGCCAGCGCCTTCGCGAGCCGCGCCAGCGCGGGCGCAGGAAGTCGTCCTTCCCGCGCGGCACGTTCCAGTCGCACGATGGCCGGCGGCGCCACACCCAGCTCCTGGAGGCGTGGATCGGAGAGGACCTCGGTCGCGGGACCGTCGATGACCACGCGTCCTGCCTCCAGGGCGACGACGCGCGAGCAGATCCCCGCCAGGATGTCGGTCTTGTGTTCGGCGACGAGGATCGAAGCACCGTCGTGAGCGAGGCGGGCGAGCGCCTCGGCGACCATTGCCGTCCCGGCCGGATCCAGCTGTGCGGTCGGCTCGTCCAGCACGAGGTGAGCCGGCCGCATGGCATGCAGCCCCGCGATCGCGACTAGCTGCTGCTGCCCTCCGGAGAGGCGGAACGGGTCGCGGTCGGCCAGCGCCTCGATGCGCAACGCGGCGAGCGCCCCATCCGTCCGCTCGATCACATCAGCGAGTGGCAGCCCCAGGTTCATCGGTCCGAAGGCGACCTCCTCGTACACCGTGCCCGATACGCCGGAGAGCTGCGTGGCGGGGCTCGCGAAGGCGATCCCGATGCGCGCGGCGATTTGATCCATGCCCAGCGGCGCAGCATCAACCCCGTCGAGCAGCACGCGCCCGTAGAGCCTCCCGCGCACCGTCCGCGGCGCCAGGCCGGAGGCCACCAGGCAGAGGGTCGTCTTGCCCGACTCGGACGCACCGACCAGGCCGACCACCTCGCCGTCGCGCAGGTCGAGGCTCACCTCCTGCAGCGAAAGCTGCTGCGCCCCCGCATACCGGTAGCCGACCGCTTCCAGCGTCAGCATCAGGGCAGCCACTCCAGCCAGCCCACCGCGCGAGCGGCGAGGAGGAGCGGAACGCTGAGAAGCAGCAGCCATCGGGCCATTCGTTGGCTATCCGAGTCCGGCGGCCACCAGAGCAGCGTGCGGCGACCGGCGCGAGTGAAGCCGCGCGCCTCGAGCGCCATCGAGCGTTCCTCGACCTCGCTGATCGAGCCGAGCAGGACCGGACCGACGAGGGGCACCACCCCGCGCAGCCGGCGCCAGAGGGAACCCTCGGTATCGAGGCCGCGCGCGCGCTGAGCGGCGGTGATGCTGCCTGCCCGCTCGACCATGGCCGGCAAGGTCTGCACGGACGCCAGCGTCACGAAGGCGACCCGCGGCGATACCCCGCGATGCTCCAGGTCCACCACCAGCGAGGCGGGCGGGGTGGTCAGGTAGAAGAGCGTGATCGCTCCGCTGATGGCGCCGATGCGAGCCAGGACCTCGGTAGCGAAGGCGAGCCCCTCGGCCGTCGCGGCGAACGGTCCGATGCGCAGGAGAATGGTTGCGCCGTCGGGGAAGAAGAAGACGTTGATGACCAGCACGCTCAGGGCGATGGGCAGGGTCAGCAGCAACGAGGCGCGCAGCAGGCGACCCAGCACGCCGGCCGCCATGGCTGGAGCGATCACAGCCACCGCGACCAACGCCACCGGCCCGCCGATGCCGCCGAGCACCACCGCCCCGACGGAGGTGGCGATCGCGAGTGTCAGCTTGGTGAGCGGGTTGAGACGATGGAACCGCGACGGGCCGGCGCGTCCCAGGAAGTCGGGGACCGAGGGCGCTGCCGCGGCGCTCAGGCTGCTGCTCCCGCGGTGTCGGGAGGGTCGGGCTGCGCATCGATCAGGCGCTCTCCCTGTGGGAAGCGGGCCTTGGTGCGGCGGGCCATCGCCGACAGGATCACGAACACGATCAGGAACGTGGTGACCTTGTCGATCGGATCGCTGATCAGGCTCTGTTGGAACGACGAGGTCAACACGTCCGAGCCCTGCTGCCGGAAGAAGAGGACAAGAAAGTCAGTGCCGGCTCCCGTGACTCCGCCGAACAGGTTGGCGGCAATCGGCGCGCTCGAGAGGCCTGCGACGACGCCCGTGACTGCGCCCGCAACGACGACCCAGGCAACGGCCGCGTCACGTCGCCCGAACAGAAGGGCCAGGAAGCCGACGACTGCTCCAGCGATCAGGATCGCCACGGCCCAGCTCACGACGACGAGCAGGAGTCCGGGATCGCCCACCGGTTCGGGGTTGAAGAAGGTGAACGTCTTCCCATAGAAGCGGGTGTAGGTCCAGAGCGCCAGCCCGCCGGCTACGAGAAGCGCCACGACGGCCGACAGGGCCAGCTCGCCCACGCCCCGGTTCGGTCGCGACCGCAGGAGGCCGGCCCGGCCGGCGATCCCGGCCAGCAGCCCGATGGCGGCGGCCACGATGGCGAAGGGCGCGGCGAAATCGCTGTGGAAGGGTGCCGGCAGGACGTACGTCCACAGCAGGTTGGATGCCACGCCGGTGATGATCCCGGGCACCGGGCCGGCGAGCGCCCCGACCAGGATCGTCCCGACGCTGTCCATGTAGATCGGGATCTTCAGTGCAGCACTGACAGCCTGGCCCAGGATGATGTTGATGGCGATCGCAACCGGGATGAGCGCCACCGTCCGCGTGTCGAATTGGCGGCTGATTGAGGCCATGGCACCGGTCTGGGCGTATTCGACCAGGGCGTAGGCAACGAAGCTGAGGAGGACCGCCACCACCGTGATCAGCGCAAAGGCGTTCACAGCCGCGTCGAAGTCGGCCAGGCTTCCGCCAGCGACGATGATCCCTCCGACCACGGCCCCGACAAATACGACGGCGGCTGTCAGCGAGCGAAACAACACGATCCGACCCTCCTCTTTCCTGTGGTCAGGCCAACGGCTTCGGTTCGGCAACAGCTCGAGCGAGCCGATCGAGCAGCTCCGCTTTCATCGGCTCCGAATCAATCGCCATGGCGATCTGGACCGGGCTCCGCGCCCCGTCCTCCATCCGATAGAGGCTACCGGCCAGGTGCGGGTCGCTGCTCGTGTCGCAGGCGAGCGCCTCGCTGACCGACTCGGTCACCAGGTCTGGTCGCAAGAGTGACCCGATCAGCGTAACGGGGTCATGCAGATAGCAGCCGTCGACGCCCTCAGCCTGGCGATGAAAGGCGACGTAGAACCGCACCGCATCGCGCACGACCGATGCCAGGAAGGTGTCGGGCAGGAGATCGAGGTCTTCGAGGCTGAAGACGACATCCTGGGTCGCATCCAGCGGAAAGATGCGCGAGAGCGCACCCGCGGCCAGGCATGCCTCCGCTGCCTCGGGGTCGACGCAGGCGTTCCACTCGCCCGTCTCGGTGGTGTTGCCGCGCTCCTCGAGCGTGCCGCCCATCCAGATCGTTTCTCGCAGACCGCCGGCGAGGTCGACGCCGTTGAGCACCGCCGAGGCGAGGTTGGTGAGCGGCCCCAGCGCCACCACCGTGAGCCGCCCCGGACGCTTCTCGATATGCGCGGCGATGTAGCGCGGCGCGGGCACCGCCGTGTAGTCGGTCGCGCCCAGGTCGGGGTCCTCGCCGGTCAGCTCCACGTAGCCAGTGCCGGTTGGCCCGTGCGTGTCCTGCGCGGTCCGCAGCCGCCGATGCAGTGGTCGCGCCGCCCCGATGCTGACCGGCACGTCGCCCCGGCCGACCATGCGCAGGATCTTGCCCGTGTTGCGGGCCACGTGGTGGATCTCCACATTGCCGGCGACGCAGGTCACGCCGCGCAGGCTCAGCTCCGGCGCGGTCGCGGCGATGAGCAGGGCAATCATGTCGTCGATCCCGGTGTCGACGTCCAGGAGGACCGGGCGGGGCTCGGCGTCGGGCGGGCGCGCCTGCATCGGCGTCATCCTACCCCGGGACCCGTGGCCAGCCACCGGCTCGCCCCACCTTGCTTGTCACCTCGCGACCGAGCTGCGCGCCAATGAAGGCGGCCGCTTCCAGGATGCCTTCGAGATCCACGCCGGTGCGCACCCCCTCACGGCCGAGGAGGTAGACCAGGTCCTCGGTCGCCAGGTTGCCGGCCGAGCCGGGCGCGTAGGGCGAGCCGCCGGTCCCGCCGCTCGAGGCGTCGAAGGCCCGGATCCCCAGCCCCATGGCCGCCATCACGTTGGCGAGAGCCGTCCCGCGCGTATCGTGCAGGTGCAGTGCCACGGTTTCCGGTCCGATGCCGGCCGCGCTCAGTGCACTGACCACGCGCCGCACATCGACGGGTGCCGCGACGCCGACAGTGTCGGAGATGGACAGCTCGTCGACACCCATCCGCAGCAGCCGCTCGCTGACGCTGACCACGGCGCGCTCGTCCACCTCGCCGTCGTACGGACAGCCGAAGGCGGTGCTGACGTAGGCGCGGATCCACCAGCCACGCCGTCGTGCCTCATCGGCGAGCGGGGCGAAGGCGGCCATTGACTCGTCGATCGTCATCCCGATGTTGTGCTGGACGTACGCATCCGTGGCAGCCGTCATCAGGCAGATGGCGTCGACCTGCGCGGCAATCGCCCGATCCAGGCCGCGCTGGTTCGGCACGAGCACCGGGTAGCGCACGCCGGGGCGCCGCTCGAGGTGTCCCAACAGCTCATCCGCATCGGCCAGCTGGGGGATCGCGTCGGGGCGGACGAAGGAGGTCGCCTCGATCTCGCGCAGGCCGGCATCGGCCAGCAGGGAGAGGAACTGCAGCTTCGCGGCGGTCGGCACGACGGTCGCCTCGGCCTGCAGGCCGTCACGCGGGCCGACCTCGTAGATGCGGACCTCTGGCCGGGTCATCGGTCGGTCATGTTAGGCCGATACCTCCGCCAGCAGATCGCCGCGCTGGACTTGCTGCCCGACTGCCACGGCCACGCGCATCAAGGTCCCGGCCAGCGGCGTCACCACGGCGTGCTCCATCTTCATGGCCTCGATCACCACGATCGGCTGGTGGGCGACGACCGATGTGCCCTCGGCGGCACGAATGGCGATGACCCGGCCCGGCATCGGCGAGATCAGGGTGGCGGTGCCGCCGGCGTGGTCGGCTGCGTGGCGGACCGCCTCCTCGATGCTCGGCGACGCCGCGAGCGTGAGTTCGAGCGATTGGCCCTCGACCTCGACGTAGGCGGTGGCACCGGCAACCGCGACCGCGATGGATCCATCGTCGCGTGGCTCGACGCGACGATCCTCGTCGCCGTACCGCATCCGCACCGACGCGGGGCCCGCGCCCCGCCAGCCACCACCCCACGGCCCTCCGGGTCCTGCCTCCAGCAGTGCGCCCGCCCCCGCGGACCACGCGGCCGCATCGGGCTCAGGTGCGTGTGGCAGCGCCAGCCCGGCCAGGGTATCGGTCCGGACCTGGGCGTCGCGCATCACCGGCTGGTCGAGCAGCCAGCGCAGGAAGCGCAGGTTGGTGCGTACGCCGAGCACCAGGGTCGCGTCGAGCGCGGCGCGGAGCCGCGCCCGCGACTCCTCCCGCGTCGCGCCGTGTGCGATCAGCTTGGCGAGGAGCGGGTCGTATCGGTCCGAGACGGTGTCGCCCTGGCGGATGCCCGTGTCGACCCGGACGCCATCAGGCCAGCGCACGCGCAGGACGCGACCCGCGGCCGGCAGGAAGCCGGTGTCGGGGTCCTCGGCGTAGAGGCGGACCTGGATCGCGTGGCCGTTCCAGTGGACCGCCGATTGCCCGAAGCCGAGCGGCTGGCCGGCCGCGATCCGCAGCTGGTCGGCGACCAGGTCGCGGCCCGTCACGGCCTCGGTCACCGGGTGCTCGACCTGGAGCCGGGTGTTCATCTCGACGAAGTAGAAGTCACCGGCATCGTTCAGCAGGAATTCGACCGTCCCGGCGTTGGCGTAGCCAACTGCCCTCGCCACCGCCAGCGCCGCCTCACCCATCCGCGAGCGAAGCTCCTGCGACACCGATGGCGCGGGCGACTCCTCCACGATCTTCTGATTCCGACGCTGGGTCGAGCAATCGCGCTCGCCGAGGTGGACCCCGTGGCCGTGGCGGTCAAACAGGACCTGGAGCTCGACGTGGCGCGCTCCGCTGAGGAGCTGCTCCAGGATGAGCCGATCGTCTCCGAAGGCGCGCTGCGCCTCTCGCCGAGCTGCGGCCAGCTCTTCGGGCAGGCGAAACGCCTCACGGACGACGCGCATCCCCTTTCCCCCGCCTCCGGCGGACGGCTTGACCAGGATCGGAAGTCCGATGCGCACCGCCTCCCCGGCCAGCGTCGCATCGTCCTGCGCCTCGCCGTCGTAGCCCGGGGTGACCGGGACGCCGTGCGCGGCCGCGGTTCGCCGCGCCGCCGCCTTGCCGCCCATCGCCGCGATCGCGGCGGCAGGCGGTCCGACCCAGGTCAGCCCTGCTCGCTCCACGGCGGCGGCGAACGCGGCGTTCTCGGCAAGGAAGCCGTAGCCGGGGTGGATCGCATCGGCTCCCGAGCGGCGGGCAGCGTCAAGCATCGCCTCCACGTCGAGGTAGCTCGTGATCGGGAGGGCCAGGTCGACCCCATCGGGCGATCGGTCGTCGGGCGCATGTACGCCGATGCTGCGGATGCCCATCTGCCGGGCGGTGCGCGCAACCCGCTCGACGATCTCGCCGCGATTGGCGATCAGCAGCGAGTGAATGGGCCGATCAGGGTGGCGATCTGGCGCCGATGCCGCAGCGACCGTTCCGAGCGACGAGCGCGACACGCGGACCCGGCCCCCGATCCGCGCCGCCGGAAGACGCCCGTCTGCGACCCAGCGCTGCACGGTGCGGACGGTGACGCCCAGCTCCTCTGCCACCTGGCGCGGGGTGAGCTGCTCGTCGGGCATGTCGCGATTGTCGCAGAGGGTGGCGGCGTTACTCCCGCCAGGACGGTGGGCGCTTCTCGAGGAAGGCGCCAAGCCCCTCCTGCCCCTCTGCCGAGACGCGCTGGCGCGCGGCCCAGTGCATGGTCCGATCCAGCGCGTCGCCGCGCGACATGTTTCGCTGCCCGCGGACCATGTCCTTGGCGTTGCGAGCCGACTCCGGCCCAGCGCTCAGGATCTCATCCAGGATTACGGCCAGTCGTGCATCGAGGCCGGCCTGGTTGGGCAGCACCTCGGACACGACCCCGATGCGCAGTGCCCGCTCCGACCCGAACCTCTCCCCGCTGAGGAAGAGCGCCCGCGCCGCGCCCTCGCCGATCCGCGACAGCACGAAGGGGCTGATCGCGGCCGGAATGAGGCCGAGCTTGACCTCGGTGAAGCCGAAGATCGCATCGGCGGTGGTCAGCGTGACGTCCGCAACGCAGCAGAGGGCCAAGCCGCCCCCGAGAGCCGCCCCGTGAACGGCGGCCACGACGGGCACCGGGCAGTTGTCGACGGTGGCCAGCATCTCCTGCAGCCGCCGCACATCGGCCTCGTTCTCGTCCGTCGAGAGATCCCTGGCGGCCAGCTGCCACTCGATATCAGCCCCGGCACAGAACACCTTCCCCTCGCCACTCAGGACGACCGCGCGCAGGTCGCCTGGCGTCTCGAGCTGAAACTGCTCGAAGGCATCGCGCAGAGCGGCGATCAGCTCCGCGTTGAACGTGTTGCGCACCTCGGGTCGGGCCAGGGTCACGCGCGCCACCGTTCCGGATCGCTCGACGCGAAGCACGTCGCTCATCAACGCCCCTTCCGGTAGAACGGCTCGCTCACCGCCCGCACCGACGCCAGCAGCGGCTCCTCGAGCCAGACCACATCGGTGCCGTCCGGCACGTCCACGACGGCCGATGCCCCCTCCCCACCGAGCAGGCCGAGCATCAGCCGACGAGCCCCGTCGCTCTCCGACTCGACCAGCCAGGCGGCCTGCACCTCCGTCGGCCGCAGGGCGTCGCGCAAGGGTGGCTCGAGTGCCATCGCATCGCGTCCGGCGAGGCGCAGCCGGATCGAGTGGTGCGTCGACGGTTGCGCGAGCGGCTCATCGGTTCCGGGCAGGCGCCCGGCCGCCAGGGAGGCGAGCTCATCGGGCTCGAAGCGGTACGGGATCGGCCCGGCCGGATCCATGATCGCCGGCACGCCCGCGGCCGCCATGTTGCCGATCGCGATGCGAGCCGGCAGCGGCAGGCTGGCGGTTCCGCGTGGCGACCAGGCCGAGAGCGCGGCCACCGACGCAAAGCAGACGCTGGTCGGCCGCCCGTCGGCATCGGCGGCGAGCAGCACGCTGACCTCGACCTCCTCGTCGTCGTTGACCGCGGCCTCCAGCGCCGACTTCGCCTCGTCGCCATGCTCTGGCGGGACCGGCAGCAGCAGCGTCCCCTCCATGAGAACCCGATAGAAGCTGTCCAGTGCAGCCCTTCCGGCCTCGCCGCTCACCTCGGCGTCGCGGGCGGCGAGCATCGCCTCGAAGATGGCGAGCGAGCTCTCCTCGAGCGTGCCGCTCGGCGTCGATCGGTCGTGCGAGCCAGGCTCGGGTGCGTCGAGGACCATGGGCCGGAG
>JALYNS010000059.1 GCA_030773035.1 Chloroflexota bacterium | reverse complement strand
ATGGATGACCTGGTCTCCGGCGAAGAAGACAAGCGCGCCGGCGGCGAGGCCAGCAGCGACCGGCAGCGTGCCGCCCCCGGCGAACGCCTCCTCGGTGAGGTCGAAGGCCAGGGCGCTGATCAGGGCCCCGGCGCCGAATGCCAACGCCAGCGCAACGACCTGACGGGGCACGCGCCCGCTCAGGCCGAGGAGCGCCCCGATCACCAGTGCCGACGCCCCCGCAAGTCCCCACAGGCCAGCCTCGAGCATCGTCAGTCGTCGCCGAAGGGGTTGGGTCGCGATGGCTTCGGCGGGAGGCGGAAGAGGTCTTCCTCGCTGGGGCCCTTGGGCAGCGGCAGCGGCCATTCCTCGCCCTCGTCGGGGGGCTTGGTGTGTGAGAGCAGGTCGCCCCAGCCCACGTCCGCTGATGCATCCAACTCGCGACGGTAGACCGGGTACCTGTCCTCGCCAGCTGCTCGCGCAAAGCCGCTGGCGCGGTACACGGATGCGGGACCCTGCGGCAGGGACCACGGGTCGGCGACGCCCTCGGGGTAGCCCTCGACGGCGATGATCCCGCGCCGGTCCAGCTCTTCGCAGACGGCGGCGAGGAGCGCCGCAGCAACTCCTTCACGGTCAGCCGTGCCGGCCTCCACCTGGAGACAGGTCACGACCCAGGGGGCGGGGGAATCGGGGAGGGACGGGTATCGCTCGCGGATGATCTGTGCCCGAGGATAGGCGGAGATGGGTCCGAATTGGGCCCAGCCGATGGCAACCCGGTCGCCGGCATCATCCACCCTCCAGGCAAGCATGCCGTAGGCGCCCGCCAGGCGCGTCCCGGCAAGCAGCCGCGACAGCTTCAGATCGGCGGCGGCCTCCGAACTGGACGCCTCGCGGTGCCCGTCCAGGCGCTCCCAGTAGTCACAGGTCTGGCAGCGAGCGCCCGGCTCTGCCGGCGCCGGGATGGACGCGAAGGAATCCGCGTCGACGAGGGTGAAGGCCAGGCCGGGGTCGCCCACGGTCAGTCCTGGTCAGCGGCCGTCAGCAGATCGCCGGCGCGGAGGAGCTCGCGGACGGCGGCGATGTCCGGCGCCGGAGATCGATCCTCGGCGAGGTGCGTCACGGACTCGCGAATTAGCGCGTGAGCACGTGCCACGCCATCACCCGGACGCATCGGCGCCCGGAAATCCAATCCCTGTGCCGCACACAGCGCCTCGATGGCAAGGACCGTCTCGGCCCGGTCCAGCACTTCCCACAGGTGGAGCGCCCCGGTGGCGCCCATGCTCACGTGGTCCTCTTGGTTGGCCGATGTGGGGATGCTGTCGACCGATGCCGGATGGGCCAGCGTCTGGAGCTCGTTGACCAGCGCGGCGGCCGTGTACTGCACGATCATCAGCCCGCTGCGCAGGCCTGGCGCGTCGGACAGGAAGGGCGGCAGGCCGGAGAGATGCGAGTCAACCAACCGCGCGGTCCGGCGCTCGGAGATGGACGCCAGCTCGGCCAGCGCGATCTTGGCGTAGTCGATCGCCAGCGCCATGGGCTCGCCGTGGAAGTTGCCGCCGGAGACCACGCGGCCGTCGGCGAGGACGAGCGGATTGTCGGTGGCGGCATTCATCTCCACCGCCAGGACGCGGTCGACCTGGTCCAGCGCGTCGCGCACCGCGCCGTGGACCTGCGGCATGCAGCGCAGCGAGTAGGCGTCCTGGAGCCGATGCGGACTGGCTGCATGCGACGCCCCGATCCGGCTGCCTGCCAGCAGCTTTCGCAGGTGCGCGGCGGCGACCACCTGTCCGGGGTGCGGCCTGGCGCCGATCAGCTCCTCGTCGAAGCCGGCCGCGGTCCCCTCCATCGCCTCCAGGCTCATGGCGCCGATGACATCGGCCGATTCCGCCAGCCGTCGCCCGTCGTGGGCGACCAGCGCGGCAATGGCCGTCATCAGCTGCGTCCCGTTGAGGAGGGCGAGGCCCTCCTTGGCGCCCAGCTCGAGCGGGACCAGGCCGGCCGCGGAGAGGGCGTCGGCTCCGGACATCGGTCCGTCGGGGGTATCGGCCTCGCCCTCGCCGATCAGCACCGCCGCCAGGTGCGCGAGGGGAGCGAGGTCGCCACTCGCCCCGACGCTGCCGCGGGACGGGATGACCGGGTGGACGCCCTCGTTGAGCATCCCGCACAGCAGCTCGGCCAGCTCGGGCCGGACGCCTGAGAGGCCGAGCGCCAGGGCATTGGCGCGGAGGAGGAGCATGGCGCGCACCACGTCCGGGGGGAGCGGGTCGCCAACGCCGGCGGTGTGGGAACGGACAAGGTTGTTCTGCAGGTCGGCGACCTGCTCCGGCTCGATCCGCACGTTGGCCAGGTCGCCGAAGCCGGTGGTGACGCCGTAGACCGTTGCGCCCTCTTCGACGAGTCGCTCGATCACGGCACGCGAGGCTCGCATCCGTTCGGCGGCCTCGGGGTCGAGGGCCACCTGTCGTGCTTCGCGGGCGCCCGCGGCCAGG
>JALYNS010000058.1 GCA_030773035.1 Chloroflexota bacterium | reverse complement strand
CGAGGCCGTCGAGCCGATCGAGGCCATCGAGCCGACCGAGCCCGCCGAGCCAACCGCCGCTGCCGGGCCGACCGAGCCGACCGAGGCCGTCGAGCCGATTGAGCCCGCCGAGTCCGCCGAGTCGACGTACAGCGCCACCGTGGTCGAGCCGGATTGGTTCGCCGACGGCGACTTCTCGTGGCTGGACGCCGCCGACGTCGAGGCTCGCAGCAAGCCCGAAATAGCCGCCGTCGCTCCAGTGACCGCCCCATCCGACCTCGATGCCCCACCCGAAATCGATGTCGCAGCCGGGGCTGACGCCAAGGCGCCTCCCGAGCTCGATGCCGCTGCCGGGGCTGACGCCGGGGCGGTTCCTGAGCCCGAGTCCGAGCCAGAGGCGTTGATCGAGACCACGTTGCGGGCGGAACCCCATGCCGAGGTGGAGGTCGAAGCGGAGCCCGAAGCCGAGCCGGAGGTTGCGGCAGAGCTCGAGCCTGGGCCGGAGGCACCTATCGCATTCAGCGAGATGGAGCCGGTCGAGGTGAGCGGCGCCGGCGAAGAGGCTGTCATGGTGTTGGGCGGCCCGCACGGCGCATCCGATGAGAGGGAGATACCCCCCGCCGCTCCACGCGCCGTGGCGAGCAGCGCCCCGCGGACCGGGGATCCGCTCGAGCCCGCTGCCTGGCCTGCCAGCGACCGCGGGACGAGCGTCTCCCAGGCCGTCGCGCCGCCCCTGGCCATGACCGAGGAGGAGCTCGCCCAGCTCGCCCGCGACGAGGGGTGGGACGCCGCCGAGGTCGCCGCAATCCGCGCCATGATCTCGCGTCCAGCGCCCCGGGCGGTGCAGCTTCCAGGCGCTGCCGAGCTCGACGAGGCGATGAGCGCGCTACATGCCGTTCCGATCGAGCCACATGCCGACGCTCCATCGCCGCGGCAGTGGGCCAAGCCCGCGACCCAGGCCGAGGAGACGACCGACTACGACGACTGGGCGTTCGAGGTGGAGCCCGCGCCCCGGGCCCCCGTCGCGCCTCGGCAGCCGGTGCCCCGCCGAGCGGCACCCGATCCGAACTGGCTGCGACAGCGCCGTGGCCCAGCGGCGTCAGCGTACCGCCGCATCCGCCGCATCTTCAGCGGCTAGAGCCGGCAGCCCAACGCGCCGCCCGGTTCGGCGCATGCCAACGGACTCGCCGATTTCACGGCTCGTCCGGTCCCCGCATACCATGGCCGCATGATCGCGTATGGCCTCGCTACGGCCCTGGTCGTGGTCGACGTTCAGAATGACTTCGCCGACCCGGAGGGGAGCCTCTTTGTGCCTGGCGGCGAGGCGGTCGTCGAGCGGGTCAATGACGAGGTGCAACGAGCCGTGGCGGGCGGAGCGATGGTCGTCTACACCCAGGACTGGCATCCGCCCTCGACGCCGCACTTCGCCCGGGATGGGGGCGTCTGGCCCGTCCACTGCGTCGCTGGGACGTGGGGTGCGGAGCTGCATCCCGACCTGACCGTCGCTGGTGCAAGCGTGCGGAAGGGGAGCAACGGCGAGGACGGTTACTCGGGCTTTGCCATGCGCGACCCGGTCAGCGGTGAGGAGCGGCCGACCCTGCTCGAGGCGCTCCTGCACGAGCAGGGCGTTGCGCGCGTGGTGGTTTGCGGCCTCGCGACCGATTACTGCGTGCTTGGCACGGTGCTGGATGCCCGCCGGCTCGGCTTCGAGACGACGGTGCTGCGCGAAGCTGTGGCGGCCGTCGACCTCGCCGCCGGGGACGGTGAACGGGCGCTGGAAGCGATGGTCGAGGCGGGGGCGCAGCTCGGTTAGCGGTCCGGTCCCACCGAGCGCCGCCGGGCCCAGGTGACGGTGGCGCAGCCGATCACGACCGCGACGGCGCCCAGCACGATCCACGTCCGATCTGCGGTCATGACGCTTTGGGGGACGAACGGCAGGTTGAGTCCCTGGGCGATCCAGACCAGCCCTGCAACGACGACGAGCGTGCCGAGCACCGTCGCAACCTTCCGCATGGCGCGGTCAGCATAGCCCGACTGACCATCACCAGCCTCTTGCGTGCCTGAAAAGTGCGCGTATACTCGCGCCAGTCGAGCCGCCCGCGAGCGGCGCCTGCAGCCTTCCCTCCCCCTCCCACCACGTCCATCGTCGGCTCACGGGGTAGCGGCAAGACCCGTGGCCGGCGCTGATCAGGGGCGTGAATGCCCGACGTGGTAACTCTAGTGGGAGGGTCTTCGTGGCCTACACCGATCAGGTTCTGACCTGCGCCGATTGCGGAATCGACTTCGTCTTCTCCGCCTCTGAGCAGGAATTCTTCGCGCAGAAGGGATTCACCTCTGCGCCCAAGCGCTGTGCTTCCTGCCGGGCTCAGCGACGTGCCACCGGCGGTGGTGGCGGCGCTGGCGGCGGTTACGGTGCCAGCAGCGGCGGCTATGGCGGCGGAGGCGGTTACAGTCGCGGCCCTCGCGAGATGTTCGACGCGGTTTGCGCCCGATGCGGCAAGGACACGCAGGTGCCGTTCCGCCCGACCGGCGCACGCCCCGTCTACTGCAGCGACTGCTTCCGGCTGATGCGCGGCTAGTCCAGCATCGGCATCGCAGCCTCGTCAGGCGGCGTCCCATTCGTGGGATGCCGCCTCACGTTTTTCGCGGGCGGAGCGGTCCGTATCATGGACCGCAACATGGATGACCACGCTTCCTGGTCCGAGCTCGCGGCGCAGCTTCGCGTCGATTCGATTCGGTCCAGCTCGGCCGCGGGCTCGGGGCATCCGACCAGCTCGATGTCGGCCGCCGACCTGCTCTCCGTCCTGATGGCGAAGTACCTGCACTACGACTTCGACACGCCGGACGACCCGCGCAACGACCACCTCATCTTCAGCAAGGGACACGCGTCGCCGTTGCTGTATGCGGTCTACAGGGCCGCCGGGGCGATCTCCTACGAGGAGATGCTCACCTTCCGCAAGGCCGGCAGCCGCATCGAGGGGCACCCGACCCCGGTCCTGCCATGGGTCGACGTGGCGACCGGCTCACTCGGGCAGGGGCTGCCGATCGCGGTCGGGGTGGCGATCGCCGGCCGGTTGCTGGATCGGCTTCCCTACCGGGTGTGGTGCCTGTGCGGCGATTCGGAGATGGCAGAGGGCTCGATCTGGGAGGCGTTCGAAGCGGCCGCCTTCCACTCGCTCGCCAACCTGACCGCGATCGTCGACGTGAACCGCCTGGGTCAGACCGGGGAGACGATGCACGGCTGGGATCTGGCGCTCTTCGCTCGCCGGGCGCAGGCGTTTGGCTGGCATGCGATCGAGATCGACGGACACGATCTGGGCGCGATCGACCTGGCCTATGCCGAGGCGCTGGCCACCGTCGACCGTCCTACCGTGATCCTGGCACGGACGGAGAAGGGTCACGGGGTGGCCGCCGTTGCCAACAAGAACGGCTTTCACGGCAAGCCGCTGGCCGACCCGGAGGCGGCCATCGCGGAGCTCGGCGGCGTCCGCAATATCGTGGTGTCGGTGCCCGGGCTGACCGGTCCGGCGGCACCCCACCGCTTCCCTGCAAGCGGGGAGCTGCGCCTGCCGACCTACGAGGTCGGCACCAAGGAAGCAACGCGCAAGGCGTACGGCGACGCGCTGGTCGCCCTCGGCGCGGCGCGCGGCGACGTTGTGGCGCTCGACGGTGAGGTGGGCAACTCCACCTACTCCGAGACGTTCGCCGCAGCCTACCCGGAGCGCTTCATCCAGTCATACATCGCCGAGCAGCAGATGGTGGCCACCGCCATCGGCCTCCAGGTGCGCGGATGGCGTCCCTTCGCCGCCACCTTCGCCGCCTTCCTGTCGCGCGCCTATGACTTCGTGCGGATGGCGGCCGTCAGCCGAGCCGACATCGTCTTGACCGGCTCGCATGCCGGAGTGAGCATCGGCGAGGATGGGCCTTCGCAGATGGCGCTCGAGGACCTCGCCTCGTTTCGTGCCGTCTTCGGCAGCACCGTGCTCTATCCCTCCGACCCAAACCAGACCGCGGCCCTGATGGCCGAGGTGGTGGACCGCAGGGGGATCGTCTTCCTGCGTACGACGCGCGAGAAGCTGCCGGTGATCTACCCGCCCGGCTCGACCTTCGAGATCGGCGGGAGTCAGGTGGTTCGGTCCAGCGATACCGACCAGGTGACCCTGGTCGGAGCCGGGATCACCCTCCACGAGGCACTGGCGGCGGCAACGCTGCTCGCCGAGGGGGGAATCGCAGCCCGCGTGCTTGACTGCTATTCGATCAAGCCGATCGACGCTGCCGGGCTGCGAGCCGCAGCCCAGGCGACCGGGGCGATCATCACCGTCGAGGATCACTGGCCGGAGGGCGGGCTGGGAGACGCGGTGCTGGAGGTCTTCGCGGCCGAAGCGGACCGGCCGCCGATCGTGAAGCTGGCCGTCCGCCACCTCCCGGGATCCGCCACTCCGACAGAGCAGCTGGCTCTGGCCGGGATCGACGCCGCCCACATCGCCGCCGCCGCCCGAGACCTCGTACAGGAGAGCCGAGCATGAACACCCTCCAGCGGCTGTATGCCGAGCAGGACCATAGCCCGTGGATCGACTTCATCGATCGCAAGCTGATTGCCAGCGGGGGACTCGCCGAGCAGGTCGAGCTCGGGATCCGCGGCCTCACCAGCAACCCGACCATCTTCGCCAAGGCGGTCGCGTCCGGCCAATACGACGAGCTCATCCGCCGCGAGATCAACGCGGGCCATGACACGCGCAGGATCTTCGAGGAGATCGAGATCGCGGACCTTGGGGACGCCGCCGACATCCTGCGCACCGTCTACGACGACTCCGACGGGACCGATGGCTTCGTGTCGATCGAGGTCGAGCCCGACCTTGCCGACGACTCCGATCGAACGCTGGAGCGGGCACGCCACCTGTGGCGCCGTCTGGCGCGGCCGAACGTGTTCGTCAAGATCCCGGCCACGACGGCCGGCCTCCCCGCCATCGAGGCGGCGATCGCCGAAGGGATCAACATCAACATCACGCTCATGTTCAGCGTCGACGTCTACCGGGCCGTCGCCCGCGCCTACATCAGCGGCCTGCGGAGCCGGCTGCGCGACGGCGGGGAGGTCGGCCGGATCGCATCGGTCGCCTCCTTCTTCGTCAGCCGCGTCGACACGAAGGTCGACAAGATGCTCGACACCATCGGCACCGCGGCCGCCCTGGCAGCACGCGGGCAGGCGGCCATCGCCAACGCGAAGCTGGCCTATCACGCCTACCGGGAGATCTTCGAGGGGGGAGACTTCGACGACGTTGGCGCTGCCGGCGCGCGGGTCCAGCGCTGCCTGTGGGCGAGCACCTCGACCAAGAACCCCGCCTATCGCGACGTCATGTACGCGGAGGAGCTGATCGGTCCCAAGACGGTCGACACGTTGCCGACCGAAACGATCCTCGCGTTCCTTGACCACGGCGTGGTGAGCCGTACGCTGGACGAGGGGCTGGACGAAGCAATCGCGGCGATACGCGCGGTGGAGTCGCTCGGGATCCGGATGACGACCGTGACGGACGAGCTGATCACCGAGGGGGTGGCTGCGTTCACGAAGTCGTTCGAGGACCTGATGGGCGTCATCGACGCCCAGCGCAAGGCGCTCGCTCCGGCGTGACCGGTGCGGGGTCAGCCCGGCTGGCTGCGGCCATCGCGGCGCGCCTGGCCGGCTGGGCTGCGGAGCGCGTCGCCGAGCGGCTGTGGGCGCGTGACGGAGGCCTGTGGGCGGCATCGGGCAAACGCCCGGAAGAGGAGGCGGCGTGGCTCGGCTGGCTCGATCTCCCGGATGTGATGCGTGATCGGATCGGTGATCTGGAGCGCATGGCGCGCGACGTGCGGGCCGATGGATACATCCGCGCTGCGGTGCTGGGGATGGGGGGCTCGAGCCTTGCACCGGAGCTCTTCAGCCGGGTCGTCGGCGACGCCCTCGGCGCGCCACCGCCGGGCAGCGCGGGCCTCGAGCTGCGCATCCTGGACTCGACCCACCCCGACGCGGTGCGCGGCTTCCGCGAGTGGGCCGAGTCGGGCCGCACGCTCTTCTGCGTCAGCAGCAAGTCGGGCTCGACCACCGAGCCGAATGCCTTCCACGCCGCGATGGCCGCCCACGCGCCGGCGCTCGACTTCGTGGCCATCACCGACCCGGGCACGCCACTGGCCGAGCTCGCCCGCGCGCAAGGCTTCCGTGGGATCGTCGATGGGCCGCGGGACGTCGGCGGACGCTTCAGCGCCCTCTCGGTCTTCGGGCTGCTGCCGGCGGCGCTGCATGGCGTTGACCTGGCTGGCCTCATGTCGCGGGCTGGGCGCATGGCTGAGGCGTGCCGCCTCCCCGCGCCGGAGAATCCCGGGCTGGAGCTCGGCGCCGCGTTGGGGGAGGCCGCCCTGGCGGGGCGTGACAAGCTGACCATCCTCACCTCCCCGCGTCTGGCGAGCGTGGGCGACTGGATCGAGCAGCTGGTGGCGGAGAGCACCGGCAAGTCCGGGCACGGCATCGTGCCCGTGGTCGGCGAGCCGATCGGAGCCGCGGAAGGCTATGGTGCCGACCGGCAGTTCGTCTTCATCACGCTGGCCGATGACCCTGCTCCCCTCTTGCCGCGTCTCGCCGCCGAGCTTGAGGGCCTCGGACACCCCGGCCTGCACATCGAGCTGGCAGACCCACTCGAGATCGGCGCCGAGTTTGTGCGCTGGGAGGTGGCTACCGCTGCAGTGGGGATCCTGCTGGGGATCGACCCGTTCGACCAGCCTGACGTCCAGGAGGCCAAGGACGCCACACGCGCCCTGCTGGACGCGTACCGCCGCGATGGTGCGCTGCCGCAGCCGACCGCGCTGGTCGCCGAGCGGGGAATGGCGGCGTACGGTGTTCCGGCCACGCTCGGCGACGAACCGGTGACCGTCGATGGGGCCCTCCGCGCTCTCATGGAGACGGGGAGCGAAGGTGACTACTTCGCCATCCTCGCCTACCTCCCAGCAGATGCGGGCACGGTGGAGCAGCTGCAGCGGATACGCGGCCTCGTCCGCGATGAGACGGGGATGGCGACAACACTCGGCTTCGGGCCGCGCTTCCTGCATTCGACCGGGCAGCTGCACAAGGGCGGTCCGGCAAGCGGGATCTTCCTGCAGCTCACCGCCGAGCCTCGGCGCGACCTGCCGATCCCCGGCTGGCAGGAGAGCTTCGGGATCCTGATTGCCGCCCAGGCTGCAGGCGACCTGGCGGCGCTCCAGCACCGCGGGCGGCGGGTCCTGCGCCTGCACCTTGCTGATCCGGCGGTCGGCGTGACCCGGCTTGAGGCGATGATGCACGAGACGCTGGGAGCGGTGGCGGGCGCCTGACCGCAGGGGCGGCACGAAAAGGGAGACAGGGCAAGTCTGATGCAGATCGCGATCACCGGCTTGGGGCGCATCGGGGCGGGGATGGCGCGGCGCCTGGCCCGCGATGGACACGAGGTGACCGCCTGGAACCGCACCCCCGCGGTTGCGGTCGAGCTGGCGGCTGAGCCGGAGAACCTGGGGCGCATCACGGTGGCCGATTCGCTCGAGGCGATCGTGCAGCGGCTGGCCGCGCCGCGCCATGTCGTGGTGAGCGTGCCGGCCGGCGACGCAACGACCGAGCTTGTCGCGCGGCTGGCTGGGATCCTCTCCCCCGGAGACGTGATCGTTGACGCCGGCAACAGCAACTTCCACGACTCGCAGCGGCGTTCCGGTGAGCTCGCGGAGCGCGGGCTCGACTTCCTGGACATGGGCGTCAGCGGCGGCATCTGGGGCCTGCAGGTGGGTTTCTGTGCGATGGTCGGTGGCAAGCGCGAGGTCTTCGACCGATT
>JALYNS010000057.1 GCA_030773035.1 Chloroflexota bacterium | reverse complement strand
ACCCGAAGCGAAGGCTGCCTTCCTCGCGATCCCGGCCCGGGAAGGGGCCACGGCCCTGGCACCACTCTCGCTGGACCTGCTCCCCGCCGACGAGGCCACACGGGCCCGATTCGCGCTCTTCGGGCTGACCAGCATGGGGCAGCTGGCCACCCTCCCCCGATCTGCGGTGGGCGCCCAGTTCGGCCCGCCCGGCGAGCGGCTCCAGCAGCTCGCCCGCGGCCAGGACCCGCGCCCGCTGATCCCCCGCAGACGCCCGGAAAAGCTGGTCGCCCGCGCCACCTTCGAGCCGCCGGCGGAGGGCATCACGGAGATCGCCCTGACTCTGCGCCGCCTCCTCGCCGAGCTGTGCGACGCCCTGCGCACCCGTCACCTGGCACCCGGTCGCGCGCGCCTCGGGCTGCGCCTCGAGGACGCCGCGCCACTCAACCTGGAGCTGGCGCTCCCCGAGCCGACGCTCGAGCCGGACTGGATCGCGCGCCTGCTGATCGGTCGCCTGGAGCAGGTCAGCCGCGCCCGGCAGCCGGGCGAGGAGGAGCCGCGGATCACCGCCATCGGCCTTGCCTTCGATCGTCTCGCAGACCCGGCAACAAGACAGCTGCCCGCCTTCGAGGCACGGGTCGGGCGCTGGGAGGAGCTGCGCTGGTCGCTGGAACGGCTGACCATGCGCTTCGGCGAGGGCCGCCTGTGGCGGGCCAGCCACGACCGTCCGAGCGCGTCGCTGGCCGAACATCGGGCCAGGCTGGTTGACCTGTGACGCGGCTGTATCTCGACCATCCCCTCATCCAGGTCGAGACCGATCCGGATGGCATCCCGCTCCGCCTGCGTCTCGACGGCGAGACCCACGGTGAGGTCGGGATCTGCAACCGATGGCGGGTCGACGACGACTGGTGGCGCGAGCCGACGGCACGCGCCTACTTCAAGCTCGTCACGCGCGATGGGCTGCTGTGCACCGTCTACCTCGACGAGATGCGCGGCACCTGGCACCTCGAGCGGATCTTCGACTAGCCGCCGATGCCAATCACCAGCTTGGCCCCAAAGCCGATGGTCAGCAGCGGGGTCAGCAGGCTGCCGATGCCAAACCCCGAGATGGCCGCAACGCCGCCGGCGAGGACGGCCACGGGCAGCAGGATGAGGAGCAGGAGGAGCACGCGGGCATGCGAGGGCCGAGCGGCGGGTACCATCGCGGCATGCCCGATGCTGACATCGTCCTCCGCCGCGCGAACTCCCGCGACACCGAGCCGTGCTATCAGCTCTTCATGGAATCGGTGGCCGATCTTACCGCCCGCCAGGGCACGCCATGGGATCCTGACGTCGCCGACGTCTGGCTCCGGCTGGAGCCGATGTTCAACCTGCTCGCGGAACACGCTGCGGAATGGTGGGTCGCCGAGGACACTGCCAGCGGTGAGCTGGCCGGCTACGCCCGCTCGGTGGAGCGCGGCGGGCTCTTCGAGCTGTCGGAGTTCTTCGTTCGTCCGAACCGTCAGTCGGCCGGCGTCGGGCGGCGGCTGCTCGCCGCGGCATTCCCCCTGGGGCGTGGGGCCGTGCGGGCCATCATCGCCACCACCGCTGTCCGGGCCATGGCTCGCTACTACCGCGCCGGCACGGTTCCGCGTTTCCCGATCTTTGCCCTCTCCCGACCCCTTGATCCCGGAGACGCCGCAGAACAGTCCGCTGACAACGCGCCCGAGCCGGTTCGTGCCACGACCGCCGACCTCCCGCTGCTCGCGGAGATCGAGCGCTCCGTGCTCGAATTCGATCGCGGACCGGCGGAGACAACCTGGCTGCTCACCGAGCGGGAGGGCTACCTGTACCTCCGCGACGGACACCCGGTCGCCTTCGGCTTCATTGGCAAGGTTGGCAGCGGCCCGGTTGTGGCCCTCAGTCCGGAGGACCAGCCGTTCATCCTGACGCACCTGGAGGGACGCGCCCGCGCACTCGGTCGGGAGAACCTGGCCCTTGAGGTGCCGAGCATCAACCATGTGGCAATGCGCCACCTCCTGGACCGCGGCTATCAGATGGACTCCTTCCTGACGCTGCTCCTCTCCAGCCGGCCGTTCGGGCAATTCGATCGGTTCATCGGCTTCGCACCGCCGTTCGTGCTGTGAACAGCGATCCCGTCCCCTCGCATCGCGTCGACCGACTCTGGCCGGATCCCGCGACCGGCCTCGATCTGGACGACGCCTTCGCCGATCTGGCACTGCCCCCGGCACCCGAGGGACGCCCCCTGGTTGGTGTGAACATGGTGACCAGCATCGACGGGCGCGCGCAGCTGGCCGGCAGGGCGGAGGGCCTCTCTGGAAGGGCGGATAGGCGGCTTCTCCAGCTCTACCGCTCCGCGTACGACGCGGTCGGGAGCGGTGTCGGCACGCTCCGCGCCGATGACTTCTACTCGCACCTGCCAGCCGACCTGGCGGCGCGCCGAGGCACCGAGGGACGTCAGCCGCAGCCGACCGCCGTGGTGATGGGAGGTGCGGGCCCGGTGCCGACCGAGCGCCGCTGGTTCGCGCATGCCGACCAGGCGCGGATCCTGGTGCTCGGCGCCGGCGCGGTCCCGCCGGACCTGCCATCGGGGACCGAACTGCTGGTGGCTCCGACCGCGGCGCCCGAGCCGGCATGGGTGCTGGAGCGGCTCGCCGAGCGGGGGATCAGCTCGCTGCTGCTCGAGGGAGGCCCGACGACCAACGCCGCGTTCCTGGCCGAGGGGCTGATCGACGAGCTGTACTGGACCGTCGGGGCGCGCCTGCTGGGAACGGACGCGCTGCCGATGATCGCCCCCATCTCCGGCGGATCCCCGTGGGCCGATCATCCGCGCGAGGGTCAGCTGGTGAGCATCCATCGATCCGGCGATGAGCTCTTCCTGCGCTACCGCTTCGGGGGTATCGGTGCATGAGTCCGTTCGACCTCCGACGGCTTGGAGCCTGGGGGCACCTCGACTCGCTGTCGATTGACGAGGCCCGCGCCTACGCGCGACGCGTCGACGAGCTCGGGTACGGCACGCTGTGGGTGCCCGAAACGGTTGGGCGCGAGCCGTTCACGCTGCTCGGCCTGCTGGCCGCCGCGACGCGCGAGATCCGAATCGGCACCAGCATCGTGGGCATCTGGGGGCACGACCCGCAGACGACCCGCATGGCCGCCATGACCCTCCATGAGGCGACCGGCGGGCGCTTCGTGCTGGGGCTGGGCGTCTCCCATCTGCACCTGGCCCAGAAGCTGCGCGGCCACACCTTCGACCGGCCGCTGACGCGCATGCGCGAGTACCTGGCCGCCTATCGGGCCGCCATCTACCGCGGACCGACGGTCGAGGGCCCGGAGCCGCTCGTGCTCATCGCGGCGCTCCGCGAGCGGATGCTGGGACTGGCCGCGACCGATGCCGATGGTGCCTTCCCGTACCTCGTCACGCCCAAGCGGGTGGCCTGGATGCGCGGAGTCCTGAACGCAGCCGCCCCGGCCGGCGGGGGTCCGATCCTTGCCGTATCGATGCCGGCGGTGCTCGAGACCGATTCCGACGCCGCCCGTGTCGCGGCCCGTGCCTACCTTGCGCCGTACCTCCGCACGCCTGCGTACCAGGCCGGCTGGCTGGCGCAGGGATTCGCCGAGGCCGACTGGGAGAAGCCGGGGAGCGATCGGCTGGTCGACGCGATGGTGGCGTGGGGGGACGCCGATGCGATGCGCGCGCGGGTCGCCGAGCTGGTCGCCTCGGGCGCCGACCACGTGGCCGTCATCCCGGTCGGGCCGGACGGGACGACCGAGCACCTGCCCGTGCTGGAGGCACTCGCCGTCGCGAGCTGACCTCCATGTCGGTCGCCCTCGGGCACTACGAGCGGTACGTCCCCCCGGTCGGGCAGGTCGTGTCCGTGGCGTCGTCGAGGGCCCCGAGGATGCGGGGGAAGATGACCGTTGGGC
>JALYNS010000056.1 GCA_030773035.1 Chloroflexota bacterium | reverse complement strand
GTCGAGACCCTGCTCGATCTCGAATGGCACGCGCCCAGGAAGGCATACGACGTCGTCATCATCGGTGGGGGAGGACATGGGCTGGCGACCGCCTACTACCTCGCCACACGGCACGGGATCACCAACGTGGCGGTGGTCGAGGCCAGCTACATCGGTTCAGGCAACAGCGGTCGCAACACGACCATTATCCGGGCCAACTACGGGATCCCCGAATCGGTCCGCTTCTACCAGCACAGCGTCGACCTGTACGCGACCCTCGAGGAAGAGACGGGGGCCGAGATCATGCACTCCACCAAGGGGCTGATCTGGCTGGCGCATACCGAGATGGCGATGCGTGCCGAACGCTCCCGCGCCCTGATGAACCAGGCGTGCGGCGCCGAGACCGTGACGATCACGCCGGAGGAGGCAAAGCGCCTCTGCCCGCAGCTCGACCTCTCGGGCGGGGGACGATATCCCGTGCTGGGGGCCACCTACCACCCTGGGGGCGCCACGGCGCGCCACGACCGCGTGGTGTGGGCCTACGCCCAGGGCGCCATGCGACGCGGAGTCGACGTCCTGCCGCACACTCCCGTGATCGGGCTGCTGCGCGATGGCGAGCGCGTGGTCGGCGTGCAGACCCCTGATGGACCGATATCCGCGGGCGTGGTCCTCAGCGCGGTGGGAGGCAATGTCACGACGGTGGCGGCGATGGCCGACCTTCGGCTGCCGATCCGCACGCATCCGCTCCAGGCGCTGGTGACGAACGCCTATGCCCCGGGCTTCGGCCCGATCGTCGCCTCGTCCGAGCTGCTCTGCTACGTCTCGCAGACCGCCCGCGGCCAGATGCTGATGGGCGCCGAGTTCGACTCGCAGCCGTCGTACTCCCTGCAGTCGTCGTACGAGTTCCTGCAGAGCGTGGCCACCAAGGTCACCCACCTGCTGCCGTTCCTGCGCGACCTGCGCGTCCTGCGCCAGTGGGCCGGCATCTGCGACATCAGCCCGGACTACTCGCCGATCATGGGCGAGACCGGCGTCGACGGGCTGCTGATCACGACCGGCTGGGGGACCTGGGGCTTCAAGGCGATCCCCGCCGGCGGAGAGGCGATGGCGCAGCACATCGCGAACGGCGCCGCCCCGCCGTTGATCGCGTCGTTCGGGCTGGCCCGCTTCGTGGCCGACCACGCGATGGCCGACCAGGGATCGGCGGGGACCCGCTGATGCTGTGGATCACCTGCCCCATCTGCGGCGAGCGGCCGGTCGGCGAGTTCCGCTTCGGTGGCGAGCTGCCTTCCGTGCCTGAGCACATCACGGACCCCGACGCACGAAACGTCGATTACGTCTGGATGGTCAACAACGTCCGCGGCGTCACGACCGAGCGCTGGTTCCACGCCGCCGGCTGCCGCCGCTGGCTGACCCTGCAGCGCGACACCGTCACCGATACCGTCGTGGACTCTTGACCCAGCTTCGTTATTCGTCATGGTGCTACGTGGGCACCTGCATGTGTCATCACGCGCCTTCTTAGCACCTGGAATGCTGAAGAGACGCATTTGGGTGCCCTGGAGGGCCACTTCTCCCCGCCTGCAGGCGCCCACGTTCCCATGTAGCACTCCGGGTACTAACACCACGGCCACCGAAACTGTTGTGGCTTGACACGCAGCTGGATCGACCTATACTACGTGCCACGTAGTAAGCGGCGCGTAGCAGAGGCCAATCCCTATGTCCGACCGATCCCCGAGCTCCGATCCCGGACTGCTCCTCTTGATCAGCCTGTCGGGAGGCCCCAAGCACGGGCACGCCATGCTGCTCGACGTGGCCTCCTTCGCTGGCATGCGACTCGGCCCCGGAACCCTGTACGGCGCTCTCTCGCGCTTGGAGGAGGACGGCCTGGTCGAGGCGCTCCCGCTCGAAGGTCGGCGCCGACCCTACCGCCTGACCAATGCCGGCCTGGCCGCCCTGCGCGGCCGGCTCACCGGACTGAGCGCTGCCGTCAGCACCGGTCTGGCACGGGTGGGCTCGCCATGAGACCGATGCATCCGCTGCTGCGCCTCTACCCGTCTGCCTGGCGTCGTCGCTACGGCGAGGAGCTGACCGACCTGCTCAACGAGGTGCCGGCCACGCCCGCAACCACGTTCGACCTGCTCCGCGGCGCGGTCATGCTCCAGTTCCGCGCACTTGGCGACCGCCTCGCGCCGCGCCTGGTATCTGCCGGAGGTCCCCCAATGCCGAGCCATCTGTTGCAGCGCCACCCGACCGCCACGGCACTCGTCGCCGCCCTGCTGCTGGCCCCGACCGCCATCTTCGTGGCGGTCTCATTCGTCGCCTTCGAGCTGAACTTGCCGGGCTGGGCGGCGGCCGTCCAGCCGTTCATGGACGGGCTCGACCGGGCGCCGCGGATCGTGGATCTGTTCCTGCTGGGCGCCCCGTTCCTGGCGTTCCTGGTTGCCGCCCTGCCGCTCGTCGGCCTGCGCATGGAGCGCGTCAACGGCGAGCTGCGGCTTACGGTGGGCGTGCGGGCTCGTACCCTGAACGTGCTGACCCTGGTGCTCGCGGCGCTGGTCGGCGGCTTCCTGGTGGGGCACATCGTGAGCGAGTTCCTGCTCGAGGCGCCTCGCTAGGAGCGGTCCTCGATCTCCCAGGCGTGATCTAGCACACGCGGCGTGGCCGTGGCTACAGCGCTAGATCACTCGCGCCATTGTCGGCTGTTGATGCGTGTCACGCGGGCCGGCTCCCCGAGGGTGGCATCGTGGATGCGTCGCTCGGTGAAGTCCGAGATCGGCCGCGGAAGGCCGTCGAGCGGCCAGAAGCCAACCTCACTGATCTCCGGTGAGGAGGCGACAGGCTCGAGCTCCTTGTGCCAGGCACAGATGAACACGAAGTGAAGCATCGGTCCGAATTCGTGCTCGGGCTCGTAGTACACGCCGGTCAGATCGCCCATGTCTCCCCGCACGCCGGTCTCTTCGAGGAGCTCTCGCCTCGCCGTCTCGTTCGGCGCTTCCCCGGCCTCTGCCAGGCCTCCGGGCAGCTCCCAGTTCAGGCGACCGTAGGTGTGGTGGACGAGCAGCACGCGGCCCTCGGCATCGAAGATCGCGCAGGCTGCGCCGATGGCCGTGCGCGCAACGGAGTTCTCATCAACCATCGGACGCACGGTCCTCGATCTCCCAGGCGTGGTCGAGCACGTGCCACGCCGATCGGCGCACGAAATAGCGCGGTGACCACGGGCGCTTCGTCTGCCTCGGATCGGCCAGCGGCTTGCCACGCGCCCGTGCCGCCAGCGCCTCGAGGACGGTCTCGCGCACGACGGCCATGCGCTCGGCCGGCGTGGCGCCCGGCATGCGCGGCCAGCGGCTTCCGAGCTGCCCCAGGTACGCCTCCTCCGCCTCCAGGACGTGCATCTGCATCTTGGGCAGGTCGCGACCCCCGCCGCGCGGGCCCAGTCGCAGCTTGACGTGGGCATCGGTCGCCTCCTGCCAGGCGATGTCGAAGGCCTGCCAGCTCGCCGCCAGCAGCCGGGACTGGCGGTCCAGGGCTGCTGCGCTCATCGGCCGATCGTCAGCCTCGGGGGCGACGCTCGGAACGCCGAAATCGGTGCCGGAGCCGCCCTTCAGCCGCTCGACGACCTCGACATCCTTCGCGGCGGGTGCGGATAGGCCGGCGGCCCCTACCACCGCGCCATATCGCGGCGCGTAGGCGAGCAGGGCTGCCAGAGCCTCCTCCTCGCCGCGGCCGCTTCGGCTCCAGCCGGGCCATTCGATCGCGCCGGCAAACGTGCGCTTGTCGCCGATCTCCAGGTAGACGGCAAGCGGCTGGGTCATCGGTATGGCGATTTGAGGCCGGGGAACATGGGGAAATCGCGAACGTTCAGAGTGAGCAGCCGAGCGCCGATCGAGCGGGCAGCTCCCGCGATCAGGTAGTCCGCGGTGTCGATGCCCGGGTGTGAGCGACCGTACCGGTGAGCGAGCTCGCCGGCGTCGTCTGCGATGGCGGTGGTGATGTCGACCCAGGCGAGGGCCGCAAAGAGCCGGGCCAGCACCTCGCGCTCCCGCGCGCGGATCCCAGCCAGCAGCTCGGTGCGGGTCGGCGTGGCTGCCCAGACCGCTTCATCCGCGATCACCAGCTCGTCCAGGAGTTCGACCGCTCGTGGGTCCCCGCGCAGATGGTCGATCAGCACGGACGTGTCGAGCAGAACCGTCATGAATCGGTTGGCGTGTCATCCGGGAAACCGTCCGGGTACAACCGCCGCAGCCGATCGCCCTTCCTCATCCGCTCGACGTACGCCTCGCCGCTCTCCTTGCGGTCCTTCCACAGCCCGGCGGTCTCGCGCAGGGCAGCCCGCAGCCGCTCCCGGTCAGCGGCCAGGCCGTAGCGCTCCTCGATCGCCTCGCGGATGAGGTGCGAGCGGGTCACGCCGGTCCGCTTCGCCTCGCGGTCGAGGGCGCTGGCCTGGGTGGAGGAGAGGTAGATCTGCGTGCGTTCCACGATGTATGTATACATCGCAGCCCGGGCACGGGTCAAGGACCGATCACGCCTCCCAGGTCTCCCCGGGCTCGAGGGCGATCACCTGCGCGTCGGTCGCCGCGGCCAGCTCGGCGGGAGTGCCGGTCAGGACGGGGAAGGTCGCGTAGTGCACGGGGATGACCACCCTGGCGCCGATGAGGGCCACCGCGCGAGCGGCATCGGCGGGGCCCATGGTGAAGTGCCCCCCGATCGGCAGGACGGTGATGCTCGGAGCCCATCGGTCCTTGACCAGCGCCATGTCACCGAACAGGGCCGTGTCGCCGGAGTGGTAGACGCGGGTGCCGTCCTCGAATTCGAGCAGCCAGCCCCAGCAGCCGACCTCCCGGGTCGCCTCGGGGTCGCCGGCGACGGTCACGCCGCCGGTGTGGTCGGCGTGCAACATGGTCAGCCCGATACCCGCCGCGTCGACCCGGCCGCCCTTGTTCATGCCGATCGCCTCCACCCCGCGGCTGGCCAGGTAGATGCTCATCTCGTGGCTGCAGACGACGGTGCCGCCCTCCGCAGCGAGGTCGAGCACGTCCGTGGCCTCGATGCCGACGTGATCGAAATGTCCGTGGGTCGGGGCCACCACGTCGACCTGCGCGTTGGGCGGCTCGACGTAGTTGGGCGAGTCACTCCATCGGTCCACCCAGAGCCACTTGTCGCCCGGGGACTGGTACAGGACCCCGGCGTGGCCGAGGCGGGTGATGCGCAGCTTCGCCATGCCCGGAGTCTATCAGCGGGCGCCCCGGAAGGCGGTGCTCGCTATGATCAGTGGCGAGGCGGAACTGGCGAGGCGGAATACTCGAAGGAGGGTCGGGATGGTCTACCGCAGTCGCGTGCTGGCGGGATTGCTCACGGCAGCCGTCGTCCTGGTCGGCTGCGGCTCGAGCTCGCCCAGCCCATCGGCCCCGGCTGAATCGGAGGCCGCGGAGTCGGCGGCGCCGACCCCGCTCTCCCTGGCGGACCTGGCGCACGCGGTGGTCCAGATCCTCCTGATCGTCGACGACAACGTGATCGGGACCGGATCCGGCACGATCATCGACC
>JALYNS010000055.1 GCA_030773035.1 Chloroflexota bacterium | reverse complement strand
CACGAGCCCCACCCGGGCAGGACGAGCGCGGCCCAGACCAGGAGCGGGCCGGCCAGCGTGACGATCACGGCGTAGGTCAGGATCTGCTTGTAGTAGACCGGCTCGCTGATGGAGTCGGGCTTGTTGGCGAGCATCAGCGCACCGTTGGTCGAGAACGGGCTGACGTCCACGATGGTCGACGAGACCGCGAGGGCAACGACGAACATCCCGGCACTGATGCCGCCGTCCGCGATGAGGGGTACGCCAATCGGGATGATCACCGGCAGCAACGCCGTCGACGAGGCGAAGGCCGAGACCACGCCGCCGACGTAGCAGAGGATCAGTGCGCCGATGGTGATGGCGCCCAGGCCCGCCGCCCACTTGCCGACGAACTCCGGGGAGCCCGCAGCGGTGAGGATCGTGGCGTAGGTGCTGACACCGGCGACCAGCAGCACGGTCGGCCAGGCGATCTGCTTGACGGCGTCCTTGTGCTCGTTGGGGGCGAGCATCGCGAGGATGACCGCGGCGGTGATGGCGACGAAGCCGATGTTCTTGTCGAAGATCAGCGCGATGAGGGCGACGGCCACGAACGCGATGAGCGTGAGGATCTGGTCGCGGCGTACGCCGAGGGCCTGGGTCGGCGTCTCGGTGGTCGTGCCGGTGCCGCGGGCGGGGATCGAGGCGCCACCGCGGTGCAGGTCCTCGTCGAGGGTGTCGGGGTCATCGGGGTCGACGCGACGGCTCATCAGCTCACGCCCGCCGAGAACCACGAAGAGGATCGCCGCCATGATCGTGTTGACGGCCAGGCTGGCGAGGAAGACGGTGATCTCGCTGGACGGCAGGCCCGCGTCCTCCATGACGGAGTTGGTGATCGTGCCGTAGATGCTGATCGGCGAGAAGCCGCCGGCCTGCGCACCGTGGACGACGAACATGCCCATCATCAGCGGGCTGATCTTGTAGCGGCCAGCGAAGCCGAGGGCGATCGGGCCGATGATCGCGCAGGCGGCCGGGCTGGCCGCACCGATCGCGGTGATCACCGCGGTGACGCCGAACATCACCCACGGGATCAGGGCGACGCGACCGCCGACGGCCTTCACCGAACTTCGCACGATCAGGTCGACGGTGCCGTTCTGCCGGGCGATAGCGAAGAGGTAGGTGACGCCGATCAGCGTCAGCACCAGGTCGGCACTGATGCCGGCCAGGATCTCCTTCTCGTCGAGGTTGAGGGAGTACATGCCCACGAGCCACGCCGCGACGTACGCGAGCGCTCCCATGTTGATCGGCAGCAGGGTGCCGATGACGAAGAGGGCGATGAGTGCGAGGATCGCTACCCATTCCGGTCCCATGTGGTGTCCTTCCGGTCGGTGCGCGGCGTCCGCTGCCCGGCTCCCACCCGAGATGCGAGGTGGCCTTCCGAGTCCCCGTGTGACGGCAGTCACGCTGGCTCAGTGGCCTAGCCAATAGGACAACAGGACACCTGTCAATACCCTTGGGTCATGTCCGACACGTCGCCCCGCTTCCCGCGACCGCTGCAGCGCACCCGTCTCTACGAGCAGGTCGCCGAGCAGATCTCCACCTGGATCGCCGAGAACGGCCTCCGCGCGGGTGACCGACTGCCGCCCGAACGCGAGCTCGCCACCCGCCTCGGCGTGAGCCGGGCGACGCTCAGCCAGGCGCTGGTCGCGCTGGAGGTCGTGGGCGTGGTCGCGGTCCGGCACGGCGACGGCACCGTGCTCACCGACAAGGCCGGTTCCGCGCGGATCACGGACGCGATCCGGGCCCACGCCGACCGGATGCCCGAGGTGATCGAGGCCCGCGACGCGCTCGAGACCAAGCTGGCCGCGCTCGCCGCGGAGCGCCGTACCGACGCGGACATCGCCGCGATCACCGCCGCCCTCGACGAGATGGCCCGCGACAGCGAGGCCGGCGGCCGGGGCGTGCACGCCGACGAGCACTTCCACGGGGCGGTCACCGCCGCGGCGTACTCCCCCTTGCTGGCCAGCATGATGGCCACCCTGCGCGAGCTGATCGTCGAGACCCGGATCGAGTCGCTCTCCCAGCCCGGCCGCCCGCGCGACTCCCTGGCCGGCCACCAGAAGATCGCCGACGCGATCATCGCCGGCGACCCCACCGCGGCGTACCAGGCCATGCACGAGCACGTGATGATGGTCAGCGACGTCGCCCTGCTGCGCGAGCGCCCCTGACGGATGACGTTTCTCGAACAGCTCGCCGTGCTGGCGGCGGGGCTCGGTGCCGGGATCCTCACCTCCACGGTCGGCGTCGCCTCGCTGCTCAGCTTCCCGATCCTGGTCGCGATCGGCATCCCGCCGGTGGTCGCCAACGCCTCCAACACCGTCGGCCTGATCCCGGCCGGGCTGAGCGGGTCGTTCGGCTACCGCGAGGAGCTGCGCGCGTACCCGCGGGTGGCCGCCACCGTGATCGCGACCTGCGCCGCCGGTGCGGTGCTCGGCGCAGTCCTGCTG
>JALYNS010000054.1 GCA_030773035.1 Chloroflexota bacterium | reverse complement strand
CGCAGGACGCGGCCCCCCCGAGCACGGCCATCGCGAACGTGCCGAAGGTGTACGGGAACGCCTCCGTGAAGCGGAGCAGCGCTCCGACCGCCAGCACGATGGCGGCCGTGAGCAGTCGCGCCCGGTTCAGCCCCCACAGGGACGAACGGAGCGCGGGCGACTTGGGCAACCAGCAGCTCTCGCGCTACTTGACCAGCGTGACCAGTTTGAAGATCGGCAGGTACATGGCCACGACGAGGCCGCCGACCACCACGCCGAGGAACACGATCATCATCGGCTCCAGCAACGAGGTGAGCGTGCTGACCGCGGTGTCCACTTCGTCGTCATAGAAGTCGGCGATCTTGCTCAGCATCGCGTCGAGGGCGCCGGTCTGCTCGCCGACCGAGATCATCTGGGTGACCATCGGGGGGAACACGCCGGAGGTGCGCAGCGGATCGGCCAGGGTCTTGCCTTCCGTGACCGCGGCGCGGCACTGGAGCACCGCCTTCTCCACCACCTTGTTCCCGGCGGTCCGGGCGGTGATCCGGAGCCCGTCCAGGATCGGCACGCCGGACTGGACGAGCGTGCCCAGCGTCCGGGTGAAGCGGGCCACCGCGACCTTGCGCACGAGGGTGCCGAAGACGGGGAGCTTGAGCATGAGCGCGTCGATGGTGGCGCGCCCGCCCTCGGTTCGGTAGTAGGACCGCAGGGCCATCACCGTGCCGATCATGCCCGCGATGATCAGCAGGATGTAGGCGCGCACGAAGTTGGACAGCCAGAGGACGATCATCGTGGGCATCGGCAGGTCGGCGCCGAGGTCCTTGAACATCTGGGCGAACGTCGGGATCACGAAGGTCAGCATGAAGATGACGACCATCATCGCGACCCCGATGATCGCGGCCGGGTATACCATCGCGGCCTTGACCTTGCGCTTGAGGGCGGCCGCCTTCTCGATGTAGGCGGCGAGACGCTGAAGGACGACGTCGAGGATACCGCCGGCTTCTCCGACCTCGACGAGGTTCGTGAAGAGGTCATCGAAGGTGCGGGGGTGGCGCCGCAGCGCGTCGGCGAGGGTGGAGCCCGCCTCCACGTGGCGGGCGACCTGTCCGGTCACGCTCCGGAGGGTCTTCGATTCGCTCTGCTCGGCGAGGATGTTCAGGCACTGCACCAGCGGAAGGCCGGCGTCGATCATGGTGGAGAACTGGCGGGTGAAGATCGCCATCTCCTTGTCCTTGACCTTGCCGCCGAACTTGAACGACATCTTCGGCGCCGTCTTTTCCGCGATCTTGGTGACGAGGATCGAGCGGCGCCGGAGCTCTCCCACCGCCGCCGAACGGTCGGGCGCCTCGATCTCGCCGTTCTGGTTTCCACTGGCGGTGCGACCCTGATAGACGAAGACAGCCATCGTGTAAGCCTCCCCGGTGGACTAGCGCCGGCCGAATGGAGAGCCGCCCGCGCCCGCGACCGCGGCGGGCGCGCCCGCGGGGGCGGCCGGGGCGTTCCCGAGCAGTCCCGCGAGCTCTTCGGGCAGCGTGCTGCGATTCAGCGCTTCTTCCCGGCTGATGCGGCGCTTCTGCACCAGCTCGGCGAGCGACTGGTTCATGGTCTGCATGCCGAACTTCTGGCCCGCCTGCATGGCGGAATAGATCTGGTGGACCTTTTCCTCGCGGATGAGGTTCCGGATCGCGGGCGTTGCCACCATGATCTCCAGCGACATGGCCCGGCCCCGGCCGTCCGCGGTCGGGATCAATTGCTGCGACATCACGCCTTCGAGCACCAGGGAGAGCTGGGCGCGCACCTGCGCCTGCTGGCTGGTGGGGAAGACGTCGATGATCCGGTTGATCGTCTGGGCGCAGGAGTTGGTGTGGAGCGTGCCGAGCGTCAGGTGGCCGGTCTCGGCGATGGTCAGGGCCGCCGAGATGGTCTCGAGGTCGCGCATCTCACCGACGAGCACGACGTCGGGGTCCTGGCGCAGGATCGACTTCAGCGCGTTCTTGAACGAGTGCGTGTCCGAGAAGACCTCGCGCTGGTTCACCATGCACTTCTTGTGCTGATGCACGAACTCGATCGGGTCCTCGATGGTGACGATGTGCTCCGAGCGCTCGGAGTTGATCTTGTCCACCATCGCGGCCAGCGTCGTGGACTTGCCGGAGCCGGTGGGGCCCGTGACCAGGATCAGGCCCTTGGGCCGGTCGGCCATCTGCTCGACGATCGCGGGGAGCCCCAGCTCGTCGAAGGTCCGGATCTTCACCGGGATGACGCGGATGGCGCAGGCGACCGCACCCCGCTGGCGGTAGACGATGCACCGGAAGCGAGCGAGCCCGTGGATGCCGAACGACAGGTCCAGCTCGTTCTCTTCCTCGAACTTCTGCTTCTGCCCCTCGTTGAGGACGCTGTAGGCCAGGCGCTGCGTATCGGTGGGGCTCAGCGACTCGAACTGGGTGATCGGCGTGAGCTTGCCGTTGAGCCGGATCTGCGGGTGTGTGCCCGTCGTGATGTGGAGGTCGGAGGCTCCACGCTCGATCATCAGGGTCAGCAGGTCGTGCATCGTGGCCGCCATTGGTTCCCTTGAACCTCCCTATAGACCTGAGTGTATGCCCCAGGGCCCCTCAAGGCGCATGCAACCTGTATTCCAGATTGCCCGGGTATTCGCGACGGATGCCTGGATGGGTCCCGGTCATCAGTGGCGACAAGTCATTCTAGCCCAGGGGGGTTTTACCAAGCGCTTATTGGCTCAGGCCCCGGAAGGGTGCCGGGCGGATTCCGGGCGGGGATCCCACACCCGGTGTAGCTCCGGTGCGCGAAATGAGGGCTAGCGAATGCCTCCGAGGCGCTTCAGAACCTCGCTGAAGGCCTTCTGGGCCTGGTCCTCGTAAAGCACGAAGAGCACCTTCTCCAGGCTGGAGGTCCCGCGCCTGACGTGCTCGACCACGGTGGTCAGCATCGCGTCGGCGGACTGCGCGGCCGGCACGCCGCCCACCCCACTGCCCAGCGCCGGGAACGCGAGCGAAGAGAGCTTGTGCTTCTCCGCGATGGCCAGGGTGGCGCGGGTGGCCGCGGTGATGTTGTCGGGGTCCGCTTTGAGGTCCTTCCCCATGGTGACCGCGTGGATGACGTGGGTCGCGGCCAGGTTCCCGGCGACCGTCAGCACCGCCTCGCCGATCTCCACGGGCCCCTGCCGGATGGCATCTTCCTCGATGACCACGCCACCCTTGCGCTTGAGAGCCCCGGCGACGCCGGCGCCCATCCACAGCTCGGCGTTGGCGGCGTTGACCACCGCATCGACCTCGGCCTCCGTGATATCCCCGCGCTCGACGATGACGGTCGTCTTGCCGATCTTGCACTTCATGACCGC
>JALYNS010000053.1 GCA_030773035.1 Chloroflexota bacterium | reverse complement strand
GTGCTCGTTCCTCGTCCGTGAGCTCGCCAAGCACCCGGTTGTTCAGGTCCACGAAGGCGCTGAGCAGGCCCGCCGAGGGGTCAAGCTTCAACGACAGGCGGGCCTCGGTAAAGTCGATCTGGACGATCGCCCCGCGCTCGATGCAGCCACGGATCTCGGATGCCGCCTCCGCCACCAGGTCGTTGAGGAAGGTCTCGCGCGGGTAGCCCGCGATCCCATCCGACGGATACATGAGACTGATCGCCGATGCGGAGATCACCGCCTGCTTCAACTGAGCGCTCGTCTCTCCCCGGGCGGCGTCGAGGTAGGTCCATGCCGGGGTGGCCAATCGAAACGGGCCGGTCGCCAGGACCGGCAGCTGGCGCGCATGACCGTCCGCGAAGGGGATCGTCACGCCACCGCCCGTGAGGTTCAGGCCAGCGACGGAGTAGGTTGCGAAGCTCTGCTTGCGCTGCTCGCCGTCGGTGACGACCGGCGAGCCGGTCGCTTCGAATCGGCGCAGCGTATCTCGCACGGCCTCGTCAAAGAGTACTTCGAGCTCCTCCGACGAGATCCTGCCGGCCGCCGCAGCCTGCATGCCCTCCTGGAGCGCCGGGGATCGGGGAAGGCTGCCGATCGGTTCGGTGGGTAGTGTCATGCGTGCATCCTAGACGACGGTCACCGCCGTCAACAACAAGCGATCTGTCGAGCCAGGACGGTCAGGAGGCTCGGCGTCGGTCCACAGGGATCGGGATCGCGGGTGCGCCATACTTGGGGCAACACCCCTCGAGCGACAGGAGATCAGCTGATGGCACGCGATGAGGAGCGCCTGATGCGGGCGCAGGAAGAGCCGATCGTCGGCGGACTGCCCGACGTCCCGGGGATCGGCGTCGCGATGCGCTTGACACCCGGTCTCGGCATCCACATGCGTGGCCTCGCCGATGAGCTGCTGGTCCACGACTTTCCGGGCGCCACCCTCGATCGCGTCGAGCGCGAGATGATCGCCACCGCCGTCTCGGCGGCAAACGACTGCTTCTTCTGCATGGACTCGCACGCCGCCCACGCCACCGCGCTCCTCGAGCGCAGCGGGGCCACGGAGCGAGCGCCGCTCCTGGACGGGATCAAGGTCGGATCGACCGAGGGGTTGGACGACAAGATGCGTGCGCTGCTGCACGTTGCTCGAACCGTAGGGGGCGATGCGCGGCAGCTGACCGCCGCCGACGTCGATGCAGCGCGCGCTGCCGGTGCGACCGATGGCGACGTCCAGCTCGCGATCCTCATCTCCGCGGGGTTCTCGATGTACAACCGGATGGTGGACGGGTTCCGCGCCAGGACCGCGCCGAGCACGGAGGCCTACGGGACCCGCGCCGGCGAGATCGCGGCTCATGGCTACAGCGGCCTGCCGGCCCCGTCCGTTCCCGGGTAAGGTTGGAGCGGCGCGAGGGAGGCGTTTCCGAATGGTCCATCGCAGACGGTCGCTCAGCATCCTGGCGGGGCTCTCGCTGGTCGTCGCGGGGTGCAGCTCCGCCAGTCCGTCGCAGAGCCCCGAGGCCTCCCCGAGCGAAGCCGCCTCCGCCCAGCCCACGCCGCTCACCCCGGCTGACCTCGCACACGCCGTCGTCCAGGTGCTGATGATCACCGCAGACGGGGTGATCGGCACCGGGTCAGGCACGATCATCGATCCGAGCGGCCTGATCCTGACCAATGCCCACGTCGCGACCCCGAGCGACATCGAGCTGACGGAGCTGCAGGTGGGGATCACCGGGGCCAGCGACCGTCCGGCCGAGGCGACCTACAGGGCAGAGGTGGCGGCCGCCGACACGGTGCTCGACCTGGCGGTGATCCGGATCACCGCAACGCTCGATGGCAGCGTGCTGCCAGAGGCGTTCCCCTTCGTATCGCTCGGCGACTCGGACGCGCTCGATATCGGCGATGACATTTCGATCTTCGGCTACCCCGGCATCGGCGGCAACACGATCACCTTCACCAGCGGACAGGTGAGCGGCTTCACCGGCGAGGCGGTGCTGGGCGACCGCGCCTGGATCAAGACCGATGCCACCATCGCCGGCGGCAACAGCGGCGGCCTGGCGGCGAACGACGCGGGCGAGATCATCGGCGTCCCCACCCGCAGCGGCACTACCAGCGAGATCGTCGACTGCCGCGTCATCGTCGACACGAACCGCGACGGGCAGATCAACGAGCAGGACAGCTGCGTGCCGCTGGGCGGCTTCATCAACGGGCTGCGCCCGATTGCCTTCGCCGAGCCGCTCATCACCGCGGCGCGCGGCGGGGTAGCGTACGAGCCGATCGGTGGTCTGCCCGAGCCGGGCGGCAGCCCGCTGCCGAGCGAGGGG
>JALYNS010000052.1 GCA_030773035.1 Chloroflexota bacterium | reverse complement strand
GGCGACGATCGGGATGAGGATCCCCAGCTGGGGTTTCACGAGGGCGGCGAGCGTGGCCAGGATCGCGGCGCGCTCCGGACGGTCGCGCCACAGCTCGCGCAGGGCCAGGAGCAGGAACACGACGCCGACGGAGTCGACCTGGCCCCAGACGACGCTGTCGAACCAGGTCACCGGGTTGAACAGGACGAGCGCTGCCGCAATCCGGGCCGAGCGCTCGCTGCCGCCGAGCTCCCGCGTCATCGACCAGGCGAGGTAGCCGAGGGCGAGGTCCGCGGCAATGGGCGGGACCTTGATCAGGTCGCCGACGCCACTCCCGAGGAAGTTGGCCACGCCGCCGACGAGCCACAGGACATACAGGTAGCCCGGCGTGTAGTCGTGGAAGAAGGGCCGGTCGTAGAAGCCGAAGAGGCCGTTGTCGGCGAGGTCGCTCGCCCAGAACTGGAAGGAGGCGAGGTCGACTGCGAAGCCGGAACCGGGCAGGAGGTATGCGATGATGAGCCGGAGGGTGAGCCCCAGGGCCAGCAGGACGAGGATGCCGCCTGCGGCATCTCCGAACCCGGTCCGCGCTGGCGCCGCCCTGTCCGGGTCGGGCTCACCGATTGCGGGACCACTCAATAGGGGTTCGGTCTCCAGCGAGCGATGAGGTGCTTGGGAGCGTAGCAGAGGGCGCCGTGGGCTCCCGTCGCCTCGAAGCCCCGTCCAGCTGGATCGATCGGCTGCCCGCCCTCACTGTCGGCGGCGGCCTCGTGGCGCTCGCCCTGGTGGGCTACTGGCTGCCCGGCTCGGACCGCTACTACAACCATTTCGTGTGGCAGGCGATGGCCTTTCTCGATGGCCAAGCCGCGATCGACTGGCCCGTCGACCTCGGCGGCTTCCCCCGTGGCAACGACTGGATGCAGGACGTCTACCCCCTTCGCGAGCTGACCGACGACCCATCGACGACGGGCGCGCTCCTGCCGTTCCCACCGCTGCCCGCGATCGTGCTCATGCCCTTCGTGGCGATCTGGGGAATGCTCACCGACGTCCGCGCCATCTCGGTGCTCCTCGGCGCCATCGACGTGGGCCTGGCCTGGTGGATGCTCGGCCGGCTGCCGATCTCACGTCGGATCCGCCTCGTCACCACGATCTTCTTTGGCTTCGGGACGGTGTTCTGGTACGCCGCGCAGCTGGGCACGACGTGGTTCTTCGCCCACGTGGTGGCGGTGACGCTGCTGCTGCTCGCGGTCGGGGTGGCCCTCGGCTCTGACCCCGCGGCCGATGACGAGGTCGAGGAGTCGCCATCGCCGGGGGCGTTGCTCGCCTCGCTGGGAGCTGCCCTGCGCCGGCCCCTCGAGCTGATCGACCGGCGGCAGTTCCTTGCCGGGCTCCTGTTCGGGCTTGCCTGCACGGCGCGCCTGACGGTCGTGTTCGGAGCGCCGTTCTTCATGCTCGTCGGTGGCGGTGGGAGCTGGGTCCGTCGATCGTTCTCCGCCGGGCTCGGCGCGGTCATTCCGGTGGCGCTGCTGCTGCTCTACAACCTGGGCACGACCGGGCATCTCTTCCATCCGGGCTACGAGCACCAGTACCAGCTCGAGGCGCGCGGCTACTCGATCCTTGGGTACAACCCGGACTGGGAGATCGAGGACCCGCGCTACCTGCCCCAGAACCTCGGGATCATGTTCCTCACCCTGCCGGCGGTCATGCCCGAGCACGCCCTCGGCGCCTTCGGCGAAACAGACGATCCGGTTTGCACCGAGCCCGGCGCGAGCCGCGGCCTCTTCGACGAGGGCTGCCCGATCGCCATCCCGCGCACGATCGGCATGGGCATCTTCTTCGTCAGCCCCGCGTTTCTCCTGGCCATCCCGGCACTGCGACGTGGGCGTTCGCGTGTCGTGGCCGGAGCCTTCCTCGCCGTCCTCGTCATCGCGATCGTGAACCTGATGCACTTCAGCCAGGGCTGGGTGCAGTTCGGCTACCGGTTCAGCAACGATTTCGTGGTCTTCGCGCTGCCGCTCGTTGCGCTGGGCATGGCTCGTCGCGGCGGCGTGGGCCTCCTTGGCTCCGGGCTCGTCGCGGCGGCCGTGGTGATCAACCTGTGGGGTGTCATCTGGGGCAACATCCTCGGATGGTGAGCACCCCCTGGTCGCGCTGGGTGGCGGTCCTCGCGCCAATCGCCGTCGTCGTGATCGTGATCTTCAACGCGTGGTCTGGCCTCATGCCCGGTGTCGGCTTCTGGGATACCGGTGAGTTCCAGACCGTCCTGCCGATCATGGGCACCGCCCACCCGACCGGCTACCCGACGTACGTGCTCCTCGGCTTCATCGCCAACCTCCTGCTGACCCCGATCGGGGAGCCTGCTTTCCGGATCAACGCGCTTTCGCTCATCGCCGTCGCCGTGGCTGCAGGAACGACGTTGGTGCTCGTTCGCCGCCTGACCGGCTCGACGATCATCGGCGCGGCGGTGGGCCTGGGCCTGGCGACCACGCCGGTCGTGTGGCTCAACGCCACCCGCGCCGACCCGCACCCGATCCACCTGCTGTTCGCGGGACTGCTCCTGCTCACCCTCGTCCGCTGGGAGGACGCGCGGCGCGACATCCCGAAGGGCGAACCCGAAGATGGCGCCGAAGCCGCAGAGGCCGGCGCTGCGGGCGCGGCAGGCGCTGGAGGCGCTGCGGGCGCTGCGGGCGCTGCCGCCGAGGCGCTCGCTGCCGCCCGGCGGACCGCCGACCGGTGGCTCATCGTGGCCGCGATCGTCTTCGGACTGGCGGCCGGCAACCACTCGCTGACGCTGCTGTTCATCCCCCCGATCGCCCTCTACGTCCTTTCGGTCGAGCCCGGGATCCTGCGCCGCTGGAAGTTCATGATCGCGTGCCCCGTGGCGGCATTCGGCACGGCCGCACTCGTCTTCCTGGAGCTCCCGATCCGTGGCGGCCTCGTGCCGGCGCCGCTGATCTACGGCGAGCCGGCGACGTGGGACGGCTTCTGGTACATCGCGCTCGCCGAGCAGTTCCGCGGCTCGCTGAGCGACCCCTTCGCCGACCTCACCGGCAAGTTCGACAAGCTCGTCGAGTTCGCGACGCTCCAGCTCGGGCTCGTCGCGTACGCCATTCCGCCGGCCTTCCTCATCGCCGCGCGGCGCGCGCCCCGCTACACGCTGCTCACGACCCTCGCCCTCGTCATCACGGTCCTGTTCAACCAGGCGTATTCGAACGCGGACATCGATCGCTATTACCTGGGGCCGGTGCTGATCATCTGGACGTGGGTCGGGATCCTGGCCGCCGAGCTCGCCGACCTCGCGGCCGTGCTCATCGGGAATCTCGCCCCCGGCCCGCGGCCGATCACCTTCGAGAGCCCGGTCGTGCGCCGCGCCTCGCTGGTCGCAGCCGCTATCGTCGGCCTCGTGCTGCTGCTTCCCACCATCGGCGAGCTCGACGTCCGCAGCCAGGCCGCGGATCGGACGAATGACGTCGGCGCTGCCCAGTGGCTCGAGGTGGCGCTGCCTGCGATCGCGCAGGACGCCGTCCTCGTCAGCTGGTGGAGCACCTCCACGCCACTCTGGTACGCACAGAAGGTCCAGGGACTCCGGCCGGACATCGACATCATCGACGACCGGACGATGCTCGATCGCGGCCTCGGCCGGGCGCCCGACGTGATCCGGCAGTTCCTCGGCACGCGGCCGGTGTACGTGATCCGGCTCGATGGCTCGGATACAGACGAGCTCACCCGCGTGTTCGACATG
>JALYNS010000051.1 GCA_030773035.1 Chloroflexota bacterium | reverse complement strand
GGCCCCAACCGTGGTCCCTAGCACGGACCAGACGGACAACACCTACACCGACAAGGAGCTCTCCGAGGAGGAGGAGACAGAGTGGAACAACCTCTTCGAGGCGGTCCTCGGCGCATGACAACCGCGTAGCCAGTCGCTGACGTTCAGAGCCCCCGGATGCGTTCGCTGCGTCGCGGGCTGACGCCCCTGCTCCTGCTTTTGCCGGGCGGGGGCTGGCTCGTCGTCTTCTTCGTCGTGCCGATGGCCTTCATGCTGCTCGTCTCACTGCAGCAGGGGACATTCGACACCGGCTACGAGCTGACCTGGAACTTCGGCATCTATCCGGAGATGATCGCGGAGTACTGGGACCTGTACCTGCGCTCCGCTCTCTTCGCGCTGATCACCACCATCGTCACCCTGGCGGTCGGCTATCCCGTCGCCTACACCATCGCGTTCCGGGGCGGCAGGTTCAAGAACGCTCTCCTGCTGATCGTGGTGCTCCCCTTCTTCGTCAGCTTCGTGATCCGCACCCTGAACTGGCGGATGATCCTGGCCGACAACGGCATGGTCTTCGGGTTCCTCAAGGACCTCGGCCTGCTGCAGCCGGACTTCCACTTCCTGGCGACCCCGGCATCGGTCATCTTCGGGCTCACCTACAACTTCCTGCCGTTCATGATCCTGCCGCTCTACGTCGCCCTCGAGAAGATCGACCGACGCCTGATCGAGGCCGCCACCGACCTGTATGCCAGCCGGGCGCAGGCGTTCTGGCGCGTGACCTTCGTCCTGTCGCTGCCCGGCGTGGTGGCGGGATCGCTTCTCACCTTCATCCCGGCGGTCGGTGACTTCATCACCGCCGAGGTGATCGGGGCCGGGAACCCGCAGGTCTTCATGGTCGGCAACATCATCCAGCGCAAGTTCCTCGACAGCCTCGACTACCCTGCCGCCGCGGCGCTCTCCTTCGTGCTGGTGGCGCTGGTGATGGCGCTGGTCGCCGTGTATACCCGCGTCATCGGCAGCGAACGGCTTGCTGGTTGAGACTGCGATGACGACCCCCGCAACTGCTGCTCCCCGACGGCACGGGATCCGCGCCCGGCTCGGCAGCCTGGCCCTGCCGGCCTTCACAGGCCTGCTGCTGCTCGTCCTGTTCTCGCCGATCGGCGTGATGATCGCCTTCAGCTTCAACGATCCGGCCGGGCGTCAGAACATCGTCTGGCAGGGGTTCACGCTGCGCAACTACGTGGATGTTTGGGGCCGCTCGGAGATCACCGACGCCATGACCACCAGCCTGGCCGTCGCGGCCATCTCGACGATCTTCGCCACCGCCTTCGGGACCATGATCGGCCTGGCACTGACCCGCCACGAATTCCGGGGGCGCTGGATCATGAACCTGCTGATCTTCATCCCAATGACGGCACCCGAGATCATCCTCGGAGCGTCGCTGTTGACGCTGTGGATCAGCTTCGGCGTGGAGCGCGGCTTCCTTACCATCCTGGTGGCGCACATCATGTTCAACATCAGCTTCGTGGTGGTGACCGTGCGCGCCCGGCTGGCGGGCATGAACCGATCGCTCGAGGAGGCCGGCATGGATCTGTACGCCGACGGCAGGACGACCTTCTGGAGGATTACGTTCCCGCTGATCTTCCCCGGCGTCCTGTCCGCCGCCCTGCTGGCGTTTGCCCTGTCGATCGACGACTACGTGATCACCGTCTTCTCGTCCGGCAGGGTTGAGACATTCCCGCTCTGGGTGTACGGCGCGAGCCGGCTGGGCATCCCGCCCGAGGTCAACGTCCTCGGCACGCTCATCTTCCTGGTCGCCATGGCGTTCATAGCCGTCCAGCTCTGGACCCAGCGCCGCCAGGGGCGCAGCGGTCAGGCCGCCCCCGTCACCCTGGTCGGACGCTAGGCCGATGACCCAGCTGACCGGCACACCGATCATCGACGGGCGCGCCGATGACAGCGCCGTGTGGCTGGCGCGCCGCGCCGGCGTGCCGCCGGTCTGGGCTCGCTACACCGACCTCGTGGTCGAGCGGGGCATCGCCTCGTGGGTCGAGACGATCGACGGCGAGCGCTACCTGGACTACACCTGCGGAATCGGCGTGACGAACACCGGCCACGCCCATCCGCGCGTCGCGGCGGCCATTGCCGATCAGGCGGCGAAGATCATCCACGCCCAGCAGAACATCCTCTACCACAAGCCCGGCCTGGAGCTCCATGAGCGGTTGCCACGCACCTTCCCCGGACTCCGTGACGGAGAGGAGGCCGGCCTCTTCCTCTCCAACTCGGGGGCAGAGGCGATCGAGGCGTCCGTCAAGCTGGCCAAGTACGCCACCCGACGGCCGGCGATCATCGCCTTCCGCGGCGGCTTCCACGGCCGCACCCATGGGGCCATGGCGCTCACCAGCTCGGGCGTCAAGTACCGCGGCCACTTCGAGCCGCTGCTCGGCGGCGTGCACTTCGCGCCGTATCCCTACGTGCTGCGCAACCCGATCGGCCGCGACGCCGATGCAGCCGTGGCGCACAGCCTGGCGGGGATCGAGGAGCTCTTCGCGACGGTCGTCTACCCCGATGACGTGGCCGCCTTCCTGGTGGAGCCGATCCTCGGTGAGGGCGGCTATGTGGTCCCTCCGGACGGCTTCCTGCCCGCCCTGCGCGAGCTGGCCGATCGCCACGGCATCCTGCTCATCGCCGACGAGGTGCAATCCGGCATGGGACGCACGGGCAGGATGTGGGCCACCGACTGGTACGACGCCAGGCCGGACATCCTGGTGATGGCCAAGGGGATCGCCTCGGGGATGCCGCTGTCGGGGATCATGGCCCGCCGCGAGCTGCTCGATCGGCTCGGCCCGGGGGCCCACGGCGGGACCTACGGCGGCAACGCCGTCGCCTGCGCCGCCGCGGTCGCCACCCTCGACGTGATCGAGTCGGAGGGGCTGCTTGCCAACGCGACCAGACAGGGAGAGCGGCTGATGGCCGGGCTGCGCGAGGCGGCGGAAGGCCACACGAGCGTGTCCGAGGTGCGCGGGCGCGGCCTGATGATCGCGATCGAGTTTGCCCAGGGCGCCGAGCTGACCCCTCGACCTGACCTGGCCAAGGCGCTCCTGCACGAGGCCTTCGACCGCAAGCTCCTGCTGCTGACCTGCGGCACCTACGGGCAGGTGGTGCGCGTCATCCCGCCGCTGGTCACGACCGATGCCGAGGTCGACACCGCCATCGGCGTCATCGGCGAATCGCTGGTCGCGATCGGCGCCTAGCCCGCCTCGATGCGCCGATAGCGCGACCCGTACCAGAGCAGCGGCTCGCCGTTCTCTTCGAATCCGGCGGCCACGATCTCGCCGATGAAGATGCTGTGCGTGCCCGCCGCGTGCGACTCGCTCAGCCGGCAATCGAAGTAGGCGATCGCGCCGTCCAGGATCGGTGAGCCCGTCTCGGCCTCGTGCCACGCGGCGTCGCAGAAGCGCTGCAGCTTCCCTGCTGTCGTCGGCAGCGCGAAGCACTCCGCGATCGCCTGCTGGTCGGCGCCCAGCACGCTCACCGCGAACGAGTGGCTGCCGACGATGGCGACATGCGTCTCGCTGCGGCGGTTGATGCTGGCCATCAGCAGCGGCGGGTCGACGCTGATCGAGGAGATCGCGTTGGCGGTCATGCCCGCCAGCAGGGGTCCGTGCCTGGCTGCGACGACGGTCACGCCGGTCGCGAAGCGGCCCATCATCCCCCGCAGCCACCGGCCGCGATCCTC
Organism: Chloroflexota bacterium; assembly: GCA_030773035.1. Taxonomy (GTDB): domain Bacteria; phylum Chloroflexota; class Limnocylindria; order QHBO01; family QHBO01; genus CF-167. The sequence continues at coordinate 3,294 of JALYNS010000051.1, read as the reverse complement.
CTCCGTCGGTTCAGCCCCCATCGGCTCAGCGATAGCGCTCCAGGCGCTCGACGATGGCATTGGCCAGCGCCCAGTCCTCGGCGCTCGGCTGCTGGCCGCGGTGCAGGTGCACCAGCGGGACGGTGTTCCACGATGGCCCGTCGACGTGGGGGATGTGGGTCGCCAGGTCGCCGCGGTCGAGCACGGCCACGATCGTCGCCCCGCGCTCGCCGCCTCGTTCCAGCGCCCGTTCGAGTGAGCTGGCGAACTCCTCCGGCGGGCCGAACTCCTGGCCGATGCGCATGGCGATCAGGCCCGAGCTGGGCGGCATCAGATCCATCCCAGCGCCCCGAACAGCCAGGAAAAGAAGGTCACGCTGCCCAGCACCGCGAAGCCAACCGCCGCGATGACCAGCACGAAGCCGATGAAGTTGGCCCAGCCCGGCACGCTGGACGCGGGGCGGCCGATCGATCCCTGCGACAGCCAGACGGCCAGGGCATCGCCATCGACCCGCAGCTCGATATCGTCGTCGAGCGGGACGATCACGACGCGCTGCCGCTCTGCCGTGCCTGTTTCGGCGGTGAGCAGCGCTCGTGGCTGGTCAGCCTCGCGCACCAGCAGCGCGTGATTGCCGGCCGCGTTGGTGAGCGGTTGCGCCTCCAGGCGCCCGCTCGAACCAAGGGGAATGGGTGCCGCCGAGCCCTCCATGCGGGCGAGGATAGCGGATGACCTCTCTGTTGACCCGGGTAACCGCTTCCTGCGCCGGACCACCCCGATTTGCTGGACGCGGGATCGGACGGTGTGCAAGATCGGCCAGTACTCATCCATTACTTCAGGAGGTCCGCGCTGTGTCCCGCTTCCTCACCACTCGAACCCGCCGCACGATGCTGGCGTGGCTCGCGGCCATGCTCCTCGTGGCCGCGGCCGTCCCTGTCGGCGCCGCCGGACCGCCCGGCAACAACGGGACGGTCAAGATCCACTCCGGCGCGGAGGGCAGCGAGCCCAGCCCGGAGATCAAGAACGAGCCCCACGTCGGCTGCCCGTTCCACGTCCACTTCTACTTCGCCGATACCGACCAGCAGGGCGACTGGGTGATCGCTCCGCAGGCGCCGGGCGCCGCCGGCCTCGGCACCAATGGCTCGTACAACACCGGCCCAGAGACGTCGGTCTCGACCGGCGACATCATCCTCGAGGCGGGCCATTACAAGCTGTACTGGCAGGGACGCGGCGAGAAGAACGTCAAGCACAAGACCTTCTGGGTGGAAGGCGAATGTGACGGGGGCGGCGGCGGTATCGGCTGACCACCTCTCCGCACGCAGTCAGGACCCCCGTCGATAGCCGGGGGTCCTGCTTTTCCGGCGGCTATGCGTCGAGCAGCGCGAGGGCCGGGGCGAGGGCGCCGATCGTCTCGGCGGTGATCGGATCGAGCACCAGCTGGACGTGGCCCACCCCCTCCGCCGCAAAGGCGCGCAGCGCGCCGGCCAATGTGCCGGGGTCGCTGGCGATCGGAATCACGTCCGGCTCCTCCAGGTCCCCGAGGGATCGCCCCAGGGCTCCCGGGAAGGCCACGAACAGGGCGAGCGTGCGCTCCACCTCCGTCGGATCGCGTCCGGCAGCGCGGCACGCAGCGTCGATCGATTCGCGCATGGGCAGGTAGCCCTCCACGCTGTTGCCGAACCAGGTGAACCAGGCGTTCCAGGCCTGGACGTGCGGAAGGGTGATGGAGAGCATCCGCTCACCCATGGAGCCGACCATCAGGGGCGGCCCCTCCCCGTGGGCGTGGCGCGGCCCGCGCGGCAGCAGCTCGCAGTCGTCGAGGTCGTAGTAGGTGCCGTGGAAGTCGCATCGGCCATCGGCCAGGAGGCGGCGGACGATGGTGAAGGCCTCTTCGAATCGGCTGACCCGATGGTCGAACGGGAAGCCGTAGGCACGATACTCGGCCTCGTTCCAGCCCGCGCCCAGGCCCAGGATCAGCCGGCCGCCGCTGATCTCGTCGAGGGTGGCCGCCTGTTTGGCCAGCAGCCCCGGATTGTGGAAGCCGGTGGCCGTCACCAGCGGGCCGATCTGGATCCGCTCGGTCACGGCCGCGATCGCCGCCAGCGTGGTCCACGCCTCCCACGGCCCGCGCGCCGGCCGCCCATCGCCGCGATACAGCAGGTGGTCGCCGACCCAGATCGAGTCGAGGCCGATCTGCTCCGCGACGCGTGCCATCTCACGCAGCTGCAGCCAGCGTGCCACGTACTCGACCTCGGGCAGCTGTACGCCAACCTTCAACGGCCTGGTCATCAAGCCGTCACGCGACCCGCTTGCGCTTCTTGCTGACGTAGTCGACCAGCACGTACTCGCCCAGGTGTTCCGGCTCGACGTAGAAGGCGCGCCCGCGGTTGATGCGGCTCATCAGGTCGACAAACTCGGACAGGTACCTGGAACGCTCCAGCATGAAGGTATTGATGACGATCCCCTCGCGAGTGGCGCGCCCCACCTCGCGCAGGGTCGACTGCATCGTGCGCATGGTCGGCGGATAGGCGAACTCCACCTGTCCGTTGGCGATGTGGGCGGTCGGCTCGCCGTCGGTGATGACGACGATCTCCTTGTTGCCCCCGCTTCGCCGACCCAGCAGCTGGCGCGCGATGATCAGCGCGTGCTGCAGGTTGGTGCCGTACTCGAACTCGTACGGCGAGAGGGTGGCGATCGCCTCCGGCTTGATCTGGCGGGCGTAGTACGCGAAGCCGACCACGTACAGCCGATCGCGCGGGTACTTGGTATGGATCAGGGTGTGGAGTGCCATGGCCACCCGCTTGGCGGCGGTCGAGCAGCCGCGGAGCAGCATCGATCGGCTCATGTCCAGCAGCAGCACGGTGGAGCTCACCGTCGTCTCCTCTGACCGATGCACCTCGAAGTCGTCCGGGGCGATCTGGACCGGCGTGCCGGGCCCGTTGCGGGCCATGGCGTTGAAGAGGGTGCGGTTGAGGTCCACGGCGAACGCGTCACCGTGCTCGAAGGCCTTCGTCTCGTCGGTCTGCTCTCCGCCGCTGCCGGCCGTCGGCAGGGCGTGGCCACCCAGCGATTCGCGGCGGAGGCGGCTGAAGATGTCGGTCAGGGCCCGCATCCCAAGCTTGCGGGCGGCGCGCGGGGTGAGGGCCAGCTGGCCGTCGCCGCGCTCGAGGTAGCCGGCCTCCTCGAGCGCCCGGGTGAGCGCGCGCAGCTGCTCGAGGTCATCGGTCGCCTCGTCACCGCCCAGGCTCTGGAGCGCCTCGGCGTCGATCTGCTCGAGTGCGTCGGGGTCGCGGGCGGCGAGCAGCTCCTCCTCCATGG
>JALYNS010000050.1 GCA_030773035.1 Chloroflexota bacterium | reverse complement strand
GTAGAAGGCCATGTCGTGCAACCACTCGCCAACGGCCGCACCCGCTCCTGCGATCACAGCCGTGACGGGGCCGAACGATCGGTACAGGGTCAACGCGAACACCAGCTCCGCGCCGGCCCCCTGCATGATCCCCGACGCCACCGTGTCCAGTCCCCATACCGATCCGAGCAGCGCGGACACGATCGCCGCGATGGTCTCGGTCAGGAGCGCAGCGCCGGGCCTCCGGATCACGAGCGCCGCCACCACACCGGGGATCAGCCAGACGCCAGAGACGAGGTAGGCGAGGGGATTCACCTGCCCCAGGAAGAGCGGGGCCCACACCACGCCCCATTGCCAGAAGACCACCCCGAAGGCAACCGCCAGCGCAGCGGCCACCACGACGTCGACGGTGCGCCAGCCAGACTGAATCGGTGCAGTCACGTCAATCTCCCTTTCGCGTCTCGAGTACCAGCAGCGTCCCGCGCTCGAGCGAGACCGATGCCGGTGGGTGCAGAACGACATTGGACAGGCCCCGCGAGCGGCCGAGCGGCAAGGTCTCCCCGTCGAGCGGGTAGCGCAGGCCGTGGGTCCGGACCCCGAACGCATCGCCGTCGACGGAGAGAAGGGTCACGAGGTCGCCGACGCCCCCTGCCAGGGCGAGGCTGTCGCCGCCATGCAGAGCGCGAACCCTCAACCCGCCGTTGACAATCGTCAACACCTCGCCGCGCCGACCAGGGTCGCCCAGGAGCAGGAGGTTCGCCAGCGCATGGTCGGACCGCTCCCCGCCCATGGCACCGAGGAGGACGACTTCGGTGGCGCCGGCCTCGACCGCCCGATCAACCGCGAGCTCGGCGTCCGACGCGTCCTTGTCGATCGGGTGGCGCTCCATCGTCACGCCGGCGGCGGCGAGGCGCTCGAGCAATGCCGGGTCGGCGGAGTCCATGTCCCCGATCACGATGTCTGGCCGGATGCCCAGCGCGGCGAGCCACTCCGCTCCCGAGTCGGCCGCGATCACCAGGTCGGCACCGACCAGCTGGGCAGCGTCTTCCGCCACAGCATGGCCGCCGGCGACCACGATTGCTTTCACACCGACTCCCTTCGCTGGCATGACCCAGATCAGGTTCGAGGGTCTGCGGCCTTCCGCACTCTCAGCGCTTGCGCGCTCCCCTGTCGCTTTGGGGCTGACCCGTCGAGGGTAGCACGCGTGCGATCATCGCAGCGTGACCGATGCTGGCGGTGAACCGCTCCATCCGAACGTCCAGCGCGTCGTCGAGGCTGCGGCGCGTGCGGGACTGCTGATCGAGGTCGTCCGATTCCCGCACGGCACCCGCACCGCGGAGGACGCGGCACGCGCCGTCGGCTGCGCTGTCGCGCAGATCGTGAAGTCGCTCATCTTCGTGGTCGACGGCAGCCCCGTGGTGGCGCTCGTCTCCGGCGCCGACCGGCTCGACCCAGCGCGCCTGGCGGCGGCCATGAACGGGACGCACGTCCGCCGGGCGGAGGGCGACGAGGTGCGAGCGGCGACCGGCTACGCCATCGGCGGCGTCCCGCCTCTCGGCCATGCACGGCAGCTGCCGATCCTGATCGACGATCACCTGCTCGTGCACGCCGAGGTATGGGCGGCGGCCGGGCTGCCCGACGCCGTCTTTCGAGTCGCCCCTGCTGCCCTCGAGCGAGCAGCGGGGGCACGTCGCGCCAGCCTGGCAGCCGATCCGACCTCCTAGGGCCGGTCGAGCCGCACCTCGATCGCGACGGATCCCTGCGGGCCTTGGCGCGTCACCACCTGCCAGATCGCCCCGCCTGGGAAGTTGAACCGGATCACCGCCGCCGCGCCGCCGGGGTAGACGCCGACGATCCCGTATCCGCCGGCCGGCAACGCACTCAGGTAGAAGTCGTACGCGCCCGAGCCGCGGAGGTCGGTGGCCCACAGCCCGATGAGCCCGGGATCGTCGTTCGGCATGGCAACCGGCACCGCGCCCGCTGGAACGGGAAAGCCTCGCGGCAGCGGAACTCGCTGCGGAGCCGACCCCGGCGTCATCGGCTGCGATGCGACGATCGACTCTTCTCGGGAGGTGGAGCCGCAGGCCGCGATCAGCACTGCGACCAGGGCGAGATGAGCGATGGACGAGCGTCGCATGCGGCCGATCCTCAGCAGACCGGGACCAGCGCTGGGCGCATCCCAACGGATCCTCCCGGCCCACATGACGGCAGGTTCGAGACCACGATGGGAACATAGAACCCACCCAGTCGGGCGTGGTCGAACCAGTGGACGGATTGGGCCAGCAGGTTGAAGGTTTCACGGTAGCTGCCCAAGGCTGGGGAGCCACGCAGCCCGAAGGTGAAGCGTCCAACCCCATCGGGCGGCACCGACGCTGTATCGAGGTACGTCGCCATCCAGCTCGAGGGCCAGTCGCTGGCACGGAAGGGCGACGCGTGGGAGGCGGGGCCCCAGGTCCCCAACGCGATGCGACCTGGCGTCGAATTGTTGCGCCAGGTTCGCCCGCCGGTGTTGCGGAACTCGACCCAGTGGGTGATCGTCTGCCCCGGGCGGATCACCTCCGTCCCCGCGTTGCTTTCGCGGACGTAGGACGCCTCGAACGGGATCCGCCCAGGCCAGGTCGTCCAGCGCCGCTCGGCGAGCGGATCCACTGGCACGAAGTCCTTGGCCGCCGAGCTCCAGACGAGCATCTCGAAGTGCAGATGAGCGCCGTAGCAGATCCCGCTGCATCCAGAGCGGCCGATCGGCTGGCCCGCCACCACCGTGTCGCCGACCGCCACCCCGATTCCCCCGTCCGGCGCGCTGGCGAGGTGGTAGTAGAGCGTCTGCCGCCCATCGGCGTGCTGGAGCAGGACGAAGTTGCCGAAGTTGCCGAACTGGCTGGTGGCAAAGCCGCCCTCGACGTCGATCACCGTACCGTCCTTCGCCGCGGCGACCTCGCTGCGCAGCGCCATCGGATAGTCGACCCCGCTGTGCTGGTCGTAGACGCGGCCCGGATGAGGGACCCCGTCCATCCAGGTATGCCCGGTCCAGTCGAGCTGGCGATTCAGCGCGCGATCGCGGTCGACCCCGTAGCTGAGCACGACCCCGGGATCGGAGAAGGGAAGGGTGTAGTCATCGGTCGCGAGCAGCGAGCCCGCGCCAGGGCCCGCGAGTATCAGCAGCAGCACGACCGCCCCGGCCATGCGGGATGCCAATGCCTTCATGGCAAACACCCCGCCGAGCCGGCCAGGCCAGCCTCGCGGTCCGTCCTGGCCAGGACCGTTCCATCCAGCGCGAGGGCAGCGGTTCCCGTGCCGCGTTTAACCAGCAACGACGAGGCGTCGGCGGCGAAGCACGGTCGGGAGCCGGCTCCCAGGCTGCGTGGCGTGGCCCCGGGGCGATCCAGCAGGAAGATGCCGCGCCCCGCCACTTCGTACGCGATCTCGCGGCCGTTCGGAGAAACCACGACGTTGATCGCACCCGGGCCGAGGTCGACGAGCAGCTGCGATTCACCGGTCGCCACGTGGCGCACCACGGTCCGACCGGCTTCGTGGGCGACGACCGCCACCCGGCCATCGGTCAGGGGGAAGCCGGCGTAGGCCAGCCCGTCGCCTGACAGGGGCGTGATCGCGCCGCCGGATGGGGTGACTCGCACGAGTCGCGAGTGGATGGGCGCCTCGACCGATGAGACGGCGAGGAGCATCAACGACCCGTCTGCGGCTGCGACCGGCGAGCCGAGGAACGGTCCGTCGGCGACCGGCGCGGCTGCGCCCGTCGCGGCGTCGACCTGCCAGAGTGCGCCGCGGCCGTCCACGACCGCCAG
>JALYNS010000049.1 GCA_030773035.1 Chloroflexota bacterium | reverse complement strand
GCTACATGCGGCCTCCTCGCGTGGATGGCGCCCCCCTCGACCGCCCGTCGTCGGATGGACGCGTTGAGCGAGCCGTCCCACGACCGGGGGCCCCGGCCTCGGTCTAGGCTGTCGCGTGGTACGATCGCGACCCAGCCCACCCCCCTCGGAGCCCCCGTTTGCCAGAAACTGAATCCCCCGCCGCTCCCCGGCGTGCCCGCACGCCGCGCCGAACGGCCACGCCGCCCCCGCCAGCGGCCAACGGCACCACCCCCGCCGACGATTCCGAAGACTCGCCCCTGACGGCCGCCGTCCTGGCGGCGCAGCGTGCCCATCGGTTCGGCGAGATCGAGCTCCCGGTCACCATCGCGCGGGCCATCGAGAAGATGGGCTTCACCGAGCCGACCGAGGTCCAGGCGCGGGCCATCGGGCCGCTGCGCGCCGGGAAGGACCTGATCGGCCAGGCGCAGACGGGCACCGGCAAGACCGCCGCCTTCGGGATCCCGATCATCGAAAAGGTCGACCCATCCGCTCATTTTGTGCAGGCCATCGTGCTGACCCCCACGCGCGAGCTGTGCGTGCAGGTGACCGAGGAGATCCGCCGCATCGGTGTGTTCCGCAACGTGACCGCGGTGGCGATCTACGGCGGGTCGAGCATGGATCGCCAGGTGACCGCTCTCAAGCGCGGGGCGCAGGTGGTGGTCGGCACCCCTGGACGTGTGCTGGATCTCATCCGGCGCGGTGAGCTGCGGCTGGATCGGGTCAACACGGTCATCCTCGACGAGGCCGACCGGATGCTGGACATGGGCTTCATCGTGGACGTCGAGACGATCCTGTCGCGCTGCCCGCGCCAACGCCAGACGGCCCTCTTCTCCGCCACCATGCCATACGCCATCCTGCGCATCTGCGATCGGTTCATGGACAAGCAGGCGGAGCACATCATCGTGCGACCGGAGATGCGCACCGTCGAGACGGTGCGGCAGCTCGTCTATTTCGTGGCCGAGCAGGACAAGGTCGCAGCGCTCACCGAGCTGACCGACACGTTCGGGTTCGATCGACTGCTCGTCTTCCGCCACACCCAGATCGGGGTCGACCGGCTGACCGCCATTCTGGCCCGCCGTGGCCGGAACGTGGCAGCCCTGCACGGTGGCCTCTCCCAGGGGGAGCGCGACCGCACCCTGGCCAACTTCCGATCCGGCAAGATCCAGTTCCTGATCGCCACCAACGTCGCGTCACGCGGGCTGGACATCACCGACCTGCCGTTCGTCCTCAACTACGACATCCCCGAGGACGCCGACACCTACGTGCACCGCGTCGGCCGCACCGCGCGGGCCGGCCGCGAGGGGACAGCCATCACGCTGGTCGGTGAGTGGGACCTGGCCGCCTGGGACCAGATCCGCAAGGAGGTCGGGGTCGAGGTCGAAGAGGGCGAGCTCAAGCTCTACAACCGGGCTTGAGGTGGAACTGATGCCGTCGGCCGGGCTCGATGCAAAGGGGCTTGCCGAGGTCCGCCGTGTGGGCCAGGCCGACCTGATGGTCGGGATCCCCAGCTACGGCAACGCCGAGACCATCGGCTTCGTCGTGCGCGCCGCCACAGCCGGCATGGTCCAGTACTTCCCGGACCTGAAACCGATCCTGGTCAACTCCGATGGGGGCTCGCCCGATGACACGCCGCGGGTGGCGATCAGCACCGAGAGCCCGGAGTACATCGAGAAGATCATCCTGGTCAGCCCGCGGCACAAGCTGCGGCGAATCAGCTTCACCTACCAGGGGCTGAGCGGGAAGGGGACCGCGGTGCGAGCGCTGTTCGAGGTCGCGCGCGAGCTCGAGGTGAAGGCGATGGTGATGGTCGACTCGGACCTGCGCAGCATCGCCCCGGAGTGGATCGAGCTGCTCGCCGGACCGATCCTGAAGGGCGGCTACGACTTCGTTGCGCCGCTCTACTCCCGCTACAAGTACGACGGTACCATCACCAACGCGATCGCCTACCCGCTCACCCGGGCGCTCTACGGCGCCCGCATCCGGCAGCCGATCGGCGGGGAGTTCGCGGTCAGCGCCGACCTCGTGAAACGCTACCTGGAGCTCGACACCTTCGACGACCTCACCGCTCGCTTCGGGATCGACGTGTGGATGACCCACTCGGCCATCAACGAGGGGTTTGCGGTGTGCCAGACCCGCCTGGGCGCCAAGATCCACGACGCCAAGGATCCCGCCTCGGACCTGGGACCGATGTTCCGGCAGGTGGTCGGCACCCTCTTCGGGCTGGCCGGCCGCTACCAGGACCGATGGCTCAAGGTGCGCGGCTCGCACGCCATCCCGGAGTACGGCTTCGAGCGGGTGATCGCCCCGGAGCTCGTCGAGGTCAACCACGCCAAGCTGATCGATGCGTTCGAGACGGCCCGCCTCTCGCAGGCAGCAGCCTGGGGAGAGATGCTCGCCGCCGAGCAGCTGGAGCGGGTCATGTCGCTGGAGGTCCCCTCTGAGCCGGGTGCCTTCCATTTTCCCGCCGAGCTGTGGATCCGCTGCCTGTACGACGCCCTGGTCGCGTACCACCGCCCGGGGATCGACCGCGACCAGCTGCTCGCCGCGCTGACCCCGCTCTACTTCGGGCGGACCGCGGGATTCATTGCCGAGACCGATGAGATGACCACCGACCAGGCCGAGCGCGTGATCGAGGCGCAGGCCCGCACCTTCGAGGAGCTGAAGCCGTACCTCGTCACCCGCTGGAGAGCCATGCGCGCCGCGGAGTCCGGCTGATGGCGCCCCGTCGCCGCGCGCCCTACCGCATCCTGCTGCCGCTCGCCAACCCGCGGACGGCCCGCGACCTGGTGCGCATCGGTGCCGGGGTGAGCCGAGGCCGGTCGGCCGAGATCACGGCCCTCGGCATCGTGGAGGTGCCTGAGGGGGTGTCGCTGGCGGAGGGAGCGACGCATGCCCGCACCGCGCGGCGACTCCTGCAGCGCGTCCTCGACTTTGGCGACGAAGAGGCGGTCGAGATCCGGACCCTGGTCCGCATCGGACGGCGGGCGTCGGACGGCGTGATCGAGGCCGTCGGCGAGGAGGGCTCGGACCTGGTCATCTTCGGCTGGGGTGGGCCGCTCTCCCCGGCAGCCGCAGCTCGCTCGGATGCGGTCCGCGGTGCGCCGCGTGAGGCATCGATCTTCTCCCCGACCATCGACGCGGTGGTACGTGAATCGCCATGCGACATCGCCGTCGTCAAGCAGCGCCCCCTGGACCAGGTCAGCTCGATCCTGGTGCCGGTGCGCGGCGGCCCGCATGCCGAGCTGGCGATCCGCCTGGCGCGTGACCTCGGCAAGCACTTCGGCGCCCAGGTCGTGGTCATGCACGTCGTCCCCAAGGGGATCGGGGAGCGGGCGCTGCAGCGAGAGCAGGAGGCGCTGGAAGGCTTCGTGAAGGAGCATGGCGGCGGGCGAAAGGTGCACGGCCTCCTGCGCGAGGCAGCATCGGTTCGATCGGCCATCCTGCGCGAGGCGAGCAGCCACCAGCTGGTGGTGATGGGCGCGTCGGCCCACCCCGCGACCGTCCAACCGGACGGGCGCTTCCTCTTCGGCGTGGTCGCGGAGACGGTCGCCCTGCGGGCCAAGCCGACGGTGATCGTGGTCAAGACCAGGCAGCAGCTGGCCGTCGCCACCTTCGATGAGCTGCGCGCCGCCGAGGGCACCCTGGCCGCCGCGGATGCCTACGTGGAGCGCAGCCGCTCGCTGCCGACCATCGTCGACCGTTGGTTCGCCGAGAACACGTTCCACGCCAGCGAGTTCCGGGAGGTCGCCAAGCTGGTCGACCTCAAGGAGAAGCAGGGGGTGACGATCAGCCTGGGGCTGCCGGCGCTCAACGAGGAGAAGACGATCGGGCTGGTCATCAAGCGCATCCGCTCGGCGCTGATGGATCGGGTCCCCCTCCTCGACCAGATGGTGCTGATCGACTCCGACAGCACGGACCGCACGCGAGAGATCGCCGCCGAGCTCGGCGTCCCGGTGGTGCGCCACTCGCAGATCCTCCCCGAGACGGGGTCCCACAGCGGCAAGGGAGAGGCGCTCTGGAAGAGCCTGCACGTGCTCGACGGCGACATCGTGGCCTGGATCGACACCGACATCCGCAACATCCAGCCGCGCTTCGTGCATGGCCTGCTCGGTCCCCTGCTGCGCGAGTCCCGGATCCAGTACGTGAAGGCCTTCTACCGGCGCCCGATCCGTGAGGGCGGCCTCCTGCAGGCAGAAGGGGGGGGACGCGTGACCGAGCTCATGGCGCGTCCACTGATCAATCTCTTCTTTCCCGAACTGTCGGGCATGATCCAGCCGCTCTCCGGCGAGTATGCCGGGCGGCGCGCGCTGCTCGAGGCGGTCCCCTTCTTCACCGGCTACGGGGTCGAGATCGGGCTGCTGATCGACACGCTGGAGGCGGCGGGGCTGTCGGCCATCGGCCAGGTCGACCTGGAGCTGCGTATCCACCGCAACCAGCCGCTCGCCAACCTGTCGCAGATGAGCTTCACCATTCTGCAGGCTGCCATCAGCAAGCTCGAGGAGCGGCACCGGATCGAGCTCCTGACGGAGGTCGGGCGCGGGATGAAGGTGATCGGGCACGAGAAGGACCGATTCAACCTGGAGGTGCGCGAGGTCGCCGACGCGGTTCGACCACCGATGCGGACCATCCCTGCCTACCTGGAACGACGGAAGGCGCTGAAGCACTGATGACCCCGCTTCGGGTGGTTGTGGCACCCGATTCATTCGGCGGTGCACTCGACTCGGTGGGCGTGGCAGCGGCGATCGCCACCGGTTGGCGGCGCGGCCGACCCGACGACGTGATCGTGGTTGCCCCGATGGCCGACGGCGGAGAGGGGACGCTGACGGCGGTGGCCGCCGCGCTGGGGGAGCGGGCGGTCCTGCGCTCGGCCGCGGTCCACGACCCGCTCGGGCGCCAGGTTGCGGCCGACTGGTTATTGGTGAATGAGGGCCGCGCCGCCTTCATCGAGATGGCTGCCGCGTCCGGGCTGGCGAGGCTGGCCGAGGCCGAGCGGTCGCCGGCCTCCGCGCGCGTCGCCTCCACCTACGGGACCGGGGAGCTGGTCCTCGCAGCGGTGGATGCCGGTGTCACTTCCCTTGTCCTGGGACTGGGCGGCAGCGCCACGACCGACGGCGGTGCCGGAATGCTGTCCGCCCTGGGCGTGCGGTTCCTGGCTGCTGGCGGGGACGAGCTGCCTCCGGGCGGTGCCGGGCTGTCACGACTGGCTCGAATCGACCACTCCGGGATCGACCCACGGCTGGCTGGCCTCGAGCTGGTGGTGGCGTCCGACGTGACGAATCCGCTCACCGGCTCAGGGGGAGCGGCCGCGGTCTATGGTCCTCAGAAGGGAGCCGACGAGGCTGCCGTGCTGGAGCTCGACGCGGCGCTCGTCGTCATGGGCGCAGCCATCGAGGCCGCGACCGGGCGGGCCGTTGCCGATCTTCCCGGATCGGGCGCCGCCGGGGGCACGGGCGCAGGGCTGCTTGGCTTCACCAGCGCGACGATGCGATCGGGATTCTCGGTCGTGGCCCAGTTGGCTGGTCTGCCGGCCGCGCTCGCGGAGGCCGACCTCGTCATCACCGGCGAGGGTCGCGCCGCCGAGCAGCCGCTGGCCGGCAAGACAGCCATGGGCGTCGCGCAGCTCGCCGCCGAAGCCGGAGTCCCGGTGGTGTTGCTGTGCGGCGCGTTGGGCCCGGGCGCCGAGGTGCTCGAGACGGCCGGCCTGTTCGACCTGGTGCAGCCGATCCCGGATCGGCCGAAACTCCTGCCCGACGCAATGGCCGATTCCGAGCGTCTGCTGGTCAATGCCGCCGAACGGCTGGCGCGCGTCATCGGCCTGGGTCAGCGGCTAGCCTAGGGGAGATGCCCCCCAGGCCACGCAAACCGTCCGCTCGGAAGCTCGCCGCCGACCGACGTGCGCGGCGTCGGCTGAGCGAGGCGGTCCTGGATCGGCTCGGTGAGCGTTACCACCACCCGACCTGGGCGGGTCCGCGCCTCGACCCGGTGAGCGAGCTGGTGCTCACCATCCTCTCCCAGAACACCGCCGACACAAACTCGTTCCGTGCCTTCACCGCGATGCGCGCCACGTACGCGAGCTGGGCAGAGGTGCTGGGCGCGCCGACCAATGAGCTGGTCGACGTGATCCGGCCGGGCGGCCTTGCCCTGACCAAGGCACCCCGGATCCAGGCCGTGCTGGCGGAGGTCCACGATGCGACGAAGGGCACCTGGGACCTCGGGTTCCTCGGGTCGTGGCCGCTGGAGCAGGCACGGCAATGGCTGATCGACCTGCGCGGAATCGGGCGCAAGACTGCGGCCATCATCCTGCTGTTCGGCTTCGGGCGGCCCGCGTTGCCGGTCGACACGCACGTGTACCGGGTCGCCCTGCGGCTGGGACTGATCCCGCCAAGGACCGATCTCTCCCGCGCTCACGACCTGCTGGAGGCAGCGCTCCAGCCCGACGAGATGTACGCGTTTCACGTGGAGCTGATCCGTCATGGGCGAGACACCTGTCGAGCACCGCGTCCGATCTGCGGCCTCTGCCCGCTGACCGACCTGTGCCCGTACTTCGCGCTGGCCAGCCGCGGCAAGGCCCCGATGGCCCCCGTTCCGCGAGCCGCCGTGCTCGAGGCGGACGGCGTGCCGCGCTACCACGACGAGCTGATCCATGGTTGGGCGCCACCCGAGCAGCGTGCCTGAGCCCCGATGGCGCCTCGCCGAGCGGGGCTGCTAGACTTCGGCCCCGTCCGGATCGGGCCGAAGTAGCTCAGTGGTAGAGCAACGGTTTCGTAAACCGTCGGTCGAGGGTTCGAATCCCTCCTTCGGCTCCAGCCCTTCCGAACAATTCCACGTCGAGGGGACTCCCTTGGAACGCGCCGAATTCGCCATCTCGGCGGGCAGCGGACAGCTTGTCGAGCCCTTGCCCTTCTCCGACATCGAGTACGGGAGCCGGCTCGCGGCCCTCCGGCGCGAGATGGACCGGCTGAACGCCGACGCATTCGTCTCGTTCACCCCGGAGAACATCTATTACCTGACGGGGCACGACACGCCCGGCTACTACTTCTACCAGGCCTGTGTCGTCACGAGCACCGGGCCCCCCGTGAACGTCCTGCGGCGCATCGAATCGACCAACACGCTGTGGCGATCGTGGGGCCGTCGCGCGGTCATCTACGAGGACCGCGAGGATCCCGTCGCAGCCACCCTGTGGCTGCTGCGTGAGCTTGGAGTCGCGAATGGAACGGTGGCGCTGGAGGGAGACAGCTTCTTCGTCACGCCCCGGCGCCACGCGGACCTTGCGGCCGGGATCAAGCAGGCCGGCGGATCCACGGTTGCCGCTCAACTCGTGGAACCGCTCCGCTTGCTCAAGTCAGCCGAGGAGATCGCGTACCTGCGTACGGGAGCCCAGATCGTCACCACCGCCATGCGGGCCGCGGTCGCGGCCTCGCGCGAAGGGGTCACCGAAAATGACGTCGCCGCGGAGATGCTCGCGGCGATGGTGAGAGCGGGCGGCGAGTACGCCGGCCTTCCGCCCTTCATCACCAGCGGCCCGAGGACGAGCCTGTGCCACGCCACGTGGGGCGGTCGGACGCTGGTGGCCGGAGATGTCCTCGCCTATGAGCTGCCCGGCGTCTTCAAGCGGTACGCCGCCCCGCTCTTCCGCTGCGGAACGGTTGGCCCGCCGGCCGATGACGTGCGCGCCCTGGCCGATGCGTGTCGCGGCTCCCTGGAGGCGGTGATCGCAGCCATCCGGCCCGGCGCCTCCTCGGGCGAGGTCCATGAGGCCAGCCGCGGCAACTTCGAACGAGCCGGCTTCGGGGACCTGCTGGGGCATCGGACCGGCTACTCGGTGGGCATCAACTACCCGCCGGACTGGGGAGAAGGTCACATCCTGTCAATCTGGGCCGGCGACGATCGACCTCTGGAACCGGGAATGGCCCTCCATCTCGTGCCCGGCATCTTTGTGCCGGGTCGATACCTCATCGTCATCAGCGACACGGTCCTTGTCACGCCATCGGGCTGCGAGGTCCTCACCGATTTCCCCCGCGACCTCTTCGAGGCGCCGCGGAGCCGGTGAGCGACGCTCCGGTCACCCTTCGTGTCGGTCTGCTGATCGACGGACTCGGGGGCTCACCCATCACCGATGCGGCCATCGCGATCAAGCGGGACCGCATCGCCTGGGTAGGTCCATTCAACGCGCTGACGCCCGAGTGGTCGCCTAACGTCCTTGACTACACCATGGCCACCGCACTTCCCGGTCTCGTCGACGCGCATGTTCACATGTCGCTCTTCGCCGATGGGCGCTCCTACGAAGCCATGGCAGGTGACTCCGACCGGCTGATGGCGCTCGCCGCTGCGCGGAACGCGCGGGCGCATCTCCTGTCCGGAGTGACGACCGCTCGAGACAACGGCGCGCGCAACCATCTCGGATTCGACATTCGGCTTGCCATCGAGCGCGGGTATTTCGAAGGGCCTCGACTGCTCGTCGCAGGGCGCCCGATCACGTGCACGGGCGGGCATTTCGGCTGGTGCGGCGAAGAGGCCGATGGCGAGGAGGCCATTCGCGAGGCCGTCCGGCGTCTCGTCGCCGAAGGGGCCGATCACATCAAGCTGATGGCGAGCGGCGGCGGCACGGTGGGGACGGACCCGACGAAGGCGTCATACACCGTGGCGGAGCTCACTTCGGCCAGGGCCGCCTCGCACGAGCTCGGACGGCTCGTGACCGCACACTGCCGCGCACGGGAATCGATGGACCGAGCCATCGAGGCAGGCCTCGACTGCATCGAGCACGGGGAGTTCCTGGATGCGGACGGAGTCCCGCGATTCGATGCGGGTACTGCCCAGAGGATGGCCGAGGCCGGCACGTACCTGAGCCCAACGCTGGCGGCCTATGGCTGGCACACGGTGGTGCGCCTGCGCGCGCGCCAGAACGCCGGTTCGCTGGGCGCAGAGGATGCGGCCACGCTCCAGGGCGCGGAGGATCGGGTACTGCACCGCCTGGAATGCGTGAACCGCCTGCTTGAGCTCGGGATGGAAGATCACATCGTCGCCGGCTCGGACGCCGGGTGCTTCGACTTCTCGTTTGGTCACCTCGACTACGACCTCTCCCTCCTGGTTCAGGCGGGGATGAGTCCCATGCAGGCGATCATGGCGGGAACCAGGTTCAGCGCCAGGGCATGCGGTGTCGGGGGACTTGTTGGGACGCTCGAGGCAGGCAAGTACGCGGACGTCCTGCTGGTCGATGGAGACCCCACCGTGGACATCGGTGCCATCAGCAGCGTTCGTGCCGTGTTCAAGGCGGGGGTCCTTGTCCACGACAATGCGACGTGACGATCTCTGCCCGTGCCTTGCCCGGCACTGCATAATGGGATCAGTCTGGCCGAGCTCGAGGGAGCTCGCCTATCGTCGGCCCGATCCGGTCATCGCGATATGGATCGCGCCACCTGCCCAACCATGGAGGTGACGTCGCATGGGACAGACCAACATCAACGTTCCCAACAACGCGCCCAGTGATGGCTCGTCGGGGATGGGCACGGGGATGATCATTGGGCTTCTGGTGGCCCTGGTCGTCATCGGCTTCGTCGTCTGGTACTTCGTGATGAACGGTGGCGGAGGCGGGACGCCGACCCAGAGCACCCCGGCCGACGTCGTGCCGAGCGCGCTGCGGTATCTCTTCCGAGTTTGACCGCCACACGGACGGAGCTTGCTTG
>JALYNS010000048.1 GCA_030773035.1 Chloroflexota bacterium | reverse complement strand
CGCCCACGGCCGTGGCGATCCGACCATCCGCTTTGCCGGCGATGGGATCTGGCGCGCAACACGCACCCCGGCGGGTCCGGCCACCCTCCGTCTGCGCGCGGAGCGCGGTGGCGTCGCGGTTGCGGCGTTGGGCCCCGGCGCCGCGGCGGCGGTCGAGGGCGCGGCCGAACTGGTGGGTGCGAACGACGATCCGGGCGGGCTCGTGCCGCAGCATCGGCTCATCGCGGAGCTCGTCCGCCGTTTCCCCGGCCTTCGCCTGCCCCGCACCAACCGACCGTTCGAGGCGCTGCTGCCGGCGATCTGCGAGCAGAAGGTGACCGGCGTCGAGGCCCGAGCCGCGTTCCGGGGGATCATCGCCACGCACGGGGAGCCTGCGCCAGGCCTGGGAGGATTGCGCCTCGCGCCGGCCTCGGCCACGCTCGCCGCCCTCCCCTACTTCGCCTTCCATCGGTTTGGGCTCGAGCGCCGTCGCGCCGACCTGATCCGCGTCGCAGCGCAGCTCGCCCCGCGCCTGGAGACGGCCGAACCGGCCGAGGCGTACGCGCGCATGGCGGCGGTGCCGGGAATCGGTCCATGGACCCTGGCCGAGGTGGGCCGCATTGCCTTCGGCGACCCTGACGCGCTGAGCGTCGGCGACTACCACCTCCCCAACCTGGTCGCGTGGGCGCTTGCGCGCGAGCCGCGGGCGGACGACGCGCGCATGCTCGAGCTGCTGGAGCCGTATCGGGGTCAGCGCGGCCGGGTCCAGCGGCTGCTCGAGGTCAGCGGCATCGCACCACCGCGCTACGGGCCGCGCCTTGCCCCGCAGCGGATCGCTGATATCTGATCATTGGCGTCCCCGGCAGGATTCGAACCTGCGACCCGCTGCTTAGAAGGCAGCCGCTCTGGTCCACTGAGCTACGGGGACCGCGGCACAGGATAAACCGGCGTCCAGCGCGGAGCCTGCCTCAACGAATCAGGTCAGGGCTTCGTTGGTCTCGAGCTCGCCCACCCAGAGGCTCTCGTCAGGGGCGTCTGGATCGTATCGCACCGCGCCTCGGCCACCGGTCTGCCAACGCTGGGCGTCCTCCAGCGACAGGTAGCCGCTGCGGCCGGTGTGCCGCCCACCCGCCGCATCGATGAACTCGTAGAGCACATGCCAAAGCGGCCGCCGATTGAACGTGACATTGGACTGCTCGATGCCGAGCACCTTTGCCTCCGCGACCAGGCCCACGCGCCACAGCCGCTGCTCGTGGCGGAGCCGGCGCAATTGGCGCAGCAGGATCGCGAGGCCGACGACCAGCGCAATTGCGCTGACCGCAGCGAAGATGGCCACCAGGATCAGATCCTCTCCGCCCGCGACCCGGTTCTGGGCGGGATCGCCGAGGAGGTGCTCCACGGCGATCGGTCCCTGCTCGGCCAGCACCTCCCACTGGTCGAAGGGAACGGCGTCGCTTCCCTCGACGACCTGCCCGCCGTCGGTGGTGAACCGGTAACTGACCCGATACTCGGTGCTCTGATCCTCACCCGCATCCGCGCGGACGATGGTGCGCTCGAGCACGATGCCTTCGGCCGCGACACCGTCGCTCGTGAAGCGGAGCTCGCGCCAGCCCATGCCGGCGCTGATCACGGCGAGCAGCAGGCCCGCCACGAGGAAGATCGCGCCGAAGAGCACCCAGAACGAACGACGGGCGAGCTGGAAGATGCTGGGGACCTGGGCGGCGGCGCTCATCCCGGCCACCTTACTCCTCGACGCGAAGTGCCGAACCCTCGGCGCCCGCAGCGACCTGCCAGAGGGCAGCGACCGGGGCGCCTCAGTTCGCGATCGAATTGTCCCCCACGCCGAACTGCTCGAGGATCGCCTGGTAGGTCCCGTCGTCGATCATCGCCTGAAAGACGCCACCGACGGCTGCCTGAAGCGCCGGATGGTCCTTCGGGAGGCCGATGCCGTTGCGGATCGGGGGCAACGGGGTCGCCAGGTCGAACTCGGCGGGTCGGTCGACGGTGATGGTGTCGCTGCCGATGTAGGCGTCGGCGCTGCCGTCGGCGAGGGCCTCGATCGCATCGGCGTCGTCGTCGAACTCCAGGAGGTCGACCTTCGGCTGGCCTGCCGCGGCGCAGTCGCGGTCGATGCCCGCCCCGCTGTGGTCGCCCTGGCCGAGGACCAGGTCGACATGGGTCGAGCCGGTCTGGACGGCGAGAATCTTTCCGCAAAGGTCGGTCAGCTGGACGATCCCGGCCGGGTTGCCGGCCTGGACGACGACATGTTGGACCCCCTGCGTGTACGGCAGCATGTCGATCCTGCCCAGCCGCGTCTGGGTGATGTGCTGCGAAGAAATGCTCATGTCGCACGCGCCGTCGGCAACGTCATCGATGAGGTCCTCGAACGGTGTCTCCCGGATTTCCGCCTCCAGCCCGAGGCGCACGGCGATCTCCTGCGCAAGCTCGATATTGACGCCGGCCGGCTCGCCGTTCTCGTCCAGGAAGCCCATTCGGCCCGGCCGCAGGTTGGTGCAGTAGGTGAGACGACCCGCGGTAACGAGCTCGGCCTCGAGCCCCGATGCCCCCGGACTGGGCTCTGTCGACCTGCCGGGGCCGATTGACGCCGTCTGAGTGGCAGACGCATCGGCCGACGGGCTGCCCACGGTTCCGCCGCAACCGGCAGTCACCATCACCACGAGCAGCAGCCCGACCCGGGAGTGGATGGACGCGGACCGACCCTCTCGCATTTCCGCCCGAACCTCCTGCGGGAATGATCTCACGCCGGAAGCGGGGTAGACTGCGACCCGAGATGACCGACGACCGCATCATCGCCCCGGTCCAGCTGCAGCCGACCCAGATCGAGGTCGACCAGCAGCTCCTCCGCGACGAGGACCTGCTCAACGAGGAGCACCTGCGCCGCATGGACCAGGTACTTCTGCGGCGCAACCTGGACCACGCCCGCATGTTCAGCCGCAAGCTCTCACTCGAGCTGCAACAGTTCGTCCATCTCTACACGCCCGAGGCCAACGAGCTGCGGCGACGGATCGAGAAGTACATGGTCATGGAGCGCATGATCGAGCGGGAGATGGCGCGCCGCCATACCTACTGAGGCGCCGAACCGTTCATTTGTGGACATCCGCGCCCGCTGGCGACCCCAATGTGGACAACTCCCCAGCCCCGTGCGACGCGCGCTTGCCAATCGCGGCGTTGATCAGAGACGGGATCCGAGGCCACCCCTGGCCCCGACGCAGACACCCGCGATCAAGCCGAGGCGGTCTGCCCCGCGGCTGACTCGATCGGCTCGGGCAGCCCTGCCAGGACGCTGCGCACCCAGCTGGAGAGACGTGGCATCTCGAACAGCGAGAAGGTCAGGCCCCGGGCCGCAAACTGGTCGTGATCCCAGCCGTTGAACTCGCGGCGTGCGGCCACCGCGCACATCTCGTCATACAGCTCCGGCCAGCCGACACGCTTTCGGCCATGACAGAAGCGGATGAATTCGACGATATCGGGCGGAGGCGGGTCGGCGGGGAGATCTCCCTGCGCGGGTCGCGCCGAGGGAGGCAGAGACCGCAGGGACATGGGTGCGCGTGCCTCCGAAGCCGTGAACAGGGCCCCCTGAAAGGGCTGGACCGATGATTTCGAACGAACCGAGGATAGGCGCTGGGCCGAATGGTAGGTGTCCGAAGCGACGTTGCGAAGGGGGTCTGTCCACCAACTTATCCACATTCGTTTCCACACGGAGTGCCGCGCGTGGACACCGCCCCGAACGACGGTGGAAAGCTCGCTACGAGTAGGTCAGGGTGGTGCTGATCGTCACGTCGAAATCGGTCTCGTTGAGGATGTCCTCGTGGTCGCAGTTGCGTCCCAGCACGTCGTATTGACCCGAGGGCACGTCAAAGCTCACCGATCCGCCCGGTTCGAGGGTGTTCTCGCCAAGCCGATCGCTGCCCCAGCTGCCCGCCAGCGTGGGCGCGACGTAGAGGTAGCAGATCGTGAGGTTGCTGCTGTTGACCACCTCCAGGGTGACGGGTCGAAGGTCGTCGCCGACCGCCACGAAGCCGCCGGCCTGGAACTCGCCCTCCACGTTCAGGGCGAGGTCGTAGACGCCCTCGGTCAGGCCGCTCTCGTTGGTGATGCAGACCCAGAACGAGCCGGCGGGATCGAGCGCCCAGATCTGCTGCAGGAAGCTCGGCTCCTCCTGGACCTCGCCGTCGAGCGACCAGATCGCCTCCCAGGTCATCCCCGCCTGCATCCCCTCGTAGGTCCACACCGCGCACAGCTTGCCGGCGCCGGTGGGCAGCCAATCGACTTCGTCGACCGCCACGTCGCTCTCGGTCACGTCGGTCGTGAAGGTGGTCAGGCCGAAGGCGACCTCGGTCGTGTCGAACCCCTCGCTGGGCAGCGGGC
>JALYNS010000047.1 GCA_030773035.1 Chloroflexota bacterium | reverse complement strand
GCCGCGGGCTTCACGCCCGAGGTCCTGGCGCATGACCCGTTCCACTTCCTGATGAACGCGAGCACCGTCGCCGAATTCGTCAAGAGCGGCGGCATGTTCGGTGACGTGATCCCGATCCCGATCCCGGTCATCCGCGACGTGGTCAGCATCGGTGACGCCCTGCTGGCGGTGGGCATCTTCTGGGCGATCGTCTACTCCATGACGCGCTCCGAGGCACCGACCCGCGCCGCCTTCACGCTGGGCCTCCGCCCAGGCGACCCCTTCGCGAATGCCTCGGTCTTCCCGGGAGGGCAGCCGCAGGCGATCGGCAGCACCCCTGCCCTGGCGGTCGCAGCGGTGGGCGGCGGCGGCGTGGTCGCCATCCCGAGAGAGCGCCCCCAGTCCCCGTACCTCGCCCTCGTCCGCAACCGTAACTTCAGCCTGCTCTGGGTCGGGCAGCTGGTCAGCTTCTTCGGCGACCGCATCCACCAGGTCGCGATCGGGGTGCTCGTCCTGCAGCGCGGCACCCCCCTCGACGTGGGGATCGTCTTCGCCGCAACCGCCGTGCCGAACGTCTTCCTGGGTCCGCTCGCGGGTGCCCTCGTCGACCGATGGGACCGCCGTCGCACCATGATCGCCTGCGACCTGGTCAGGGCGGGGCTCGTGCTGGTAGTGCCCCTGGCCATCAACGTGCACATCGGCTTTGTGTACGCCATCGCCCTGGCGGTCGCCACCGTGGGACTCCTCTTCCGCCCCGCCAAGACCGCCATCGTGCCGCTCATCGTGGACGAGGAGCGGCTGGTCACCGCCAACTCGGCCTCGAGCGTCAACGAGACGCTCGCCGACCTGCTCGGGTATCCGGTGGCGGCGGCCATCGTGGCGTCGCTGGCCGGGCTCATCGGCGCCGCCTTCGTGCTCGACTCCGCGACCTATGTCGTGAGCGCATTCCTGATCTGGGGCATGGCGGTTCCCGAGCAGGAGCTCAACGCGGAGCGGTTCAGCCTGCGCGCCATCTGGCGGGAGATGGCCGAGGGCTGGCACTTCCTGACCCACCAGGCCGAGCTGCTGGCCAACACCGTGATCAGCACCGTTGCGCAGCTGGCTTTCGGGGCCGAGATCGTGTGCAGCCTGATCTACGCCAAGAGCGTTCTCAACCAGGCCATCCTGCCCATCCCAGAGAACTACGGCTGGCTGATGGCGTCGCTGGGGCTGGGCAGCGTCGTCGGTGGCGTGGCGATTGGCTGGCTCGCCCCGAACGCCCCAAAGGGACCGATGACGATCGCGGGCTTCATCGGCCTGGGAGTCTCCATGCTGGCCGTCGGGTTGACGACGAGCCCATACGTCGCGATTGCCCTCTTCTTCGCGATCGGCGTGGCGAACATGCTCTACCTGGTCCCGACGATCACGTTGTTCCAGGAGCGAACCCCGCAGCGGCTCTTCGGTCGCGTGGTGTCCAGCCGCCAGGCGTTGACCTTTGGCGCCATGGCGATCTCGATGGGCGGAGCCGGCTACCTGGCCGGGGAGCTGGGTGCGGCGGAGGTGCTGATGCTGGGCGGGGGGCTGATCACCGTGGCTGGGCTGGCGGGGCTGCTGGTGCCCGCCATGCGCGAGGCCCGATAGAAGTTGCTACCCTTCGCCCGGCCGCCCGCCCGGCGGCCTTCGTGATAGGAGAGGGATGACTGATCAGCGCCGCTCAGCGCCCGATCGCGGCCCGGAGTCGTCGACGCCAGGCTACCGCGGGGCGCTGCCGCCGCGAACTGACAGTCTGGCGCGGACGTGGGTGGCGATCGTGCTCGCCATCTTCGTGCTGACCTTCGCGCTCTCGTTCGTCAACGTACCCAGCTCGCTCTTCCCGTCTCCGACTCCACTTCCGATACCAAGCACCACGCCGGTGCCGAGCGGCTCGGCGTCTGGGTCACCGAGCGGGTCCCCGGCGGGCTCCGCGTCGGCCTCTCAGCCGGGTTCGGCGAGCGCATCGGGATCGCCTTCGGCATCGCCCCTACCAAGCCCATCACCAACCTCCTGACACCGGGCCAGATTTGGCCTGCGAGGGATCGGTGATATCCTTTGGACCTCGATTCCTGAATCTCACGAGGCTTGCCTGTATGTTCAGCCGCGTTCGCATCGCGATCCGCTTCTTCTTCATGGGGCTGGCGGTCGGCGTGCTGCTCGCGCCTCGCGCCGGTCGAGAGACGCGCCGGCTGGTCCGCGCGCGGGCCGATCGGCTCCTCAACGACCTCCTCGATGCCGCCACCCTCGGCGCCTTCGACTCGGGCCCCGCACCGGATGATGAGCCTGCGACCAAGACGGAGAAGGCTGGCAACGGGCGGACCCGCAAGCCGGCCGCCGCCGCTTCCGCCCAGGCGTAACGCAGGCTCCGCGTCGTCGAGGCGCGGATGGACTGGCTCCGCTCTCGTCGTCGTCCTCGCAATGAGCCTCAGCCTGAGCCTGAGCCGATGGACCTGGCGCGGGCACGCATGGTCCGCGAGCAGATTGCCGCTCGAGGCCTGACCGATCCCGACCTGCTGCGCGCGTTCGGCGCGGTTCCTCGCCACCGGTTCGTCGACTCCGACGGAGCCTACGCCGATGAGGCCCTGCCACTCCCCGCCGGGCAGACGATCTCCCAGCCGTACATCGTGGCCCTGATGACCGATGCCGC
>JALYNS010000046.1 GCA_030773035.1 Chloroflexota bacterium | reverse complement strand
ACCATGGGCCAGGTCGTGATTCCCAGCGCCCGAAGCGCTCGCTCGGCATCATCGAACTGCGACAGAAGGTGGCGATCCATGCCGACGCTGCTCTTGTACGTTGGGAAGACGTCGTTCCGCCACGACTCGATGACGTGGTCGGTGGCGGCTGCGACGTGGGTGAGGTCGGGCTCGCGCAACAGCGAGAGCATCGACTCGATCAACCCGCGCACCGCGTTCACGGGCCTTCCGTCGGGACCGTGTTCCTCTGGCCGCGAGTAGTAGGCCCGGAAGAGCTCGAAGGTCGCGTCGACGAGGTGAAGGTTCACCCCTTCATGCTAGGCCGCCCGTGCGACCGATAAGCGACCGATAATCGGCGAGTAAGCGTGCGCATGGCAGGCTTCGCGCGCAGGGGTCCGGCGCGGGCGCGTGCCCTGCGACCCTCGGCTCGGCCTTGGCTGATCCGGGACCGCGCCGGACCCTCGCATCGGGTCAGGCGGCGCGTTCCGCGCGTGTCCAGGCGGTCTGCTGTCGCGCCGCGGGGGTCAGGTGCAGGCTCCCGTCGTCCTCGACCCACCAGGCCGCCAGGCCGCGCCTCCGTGCCTCGTCCCCGATGGCGCGCGCCCCAGCCAGGAAGAGGGTCTTGGACCAGACCTCGGCCCACGCCGGGTCCGCCATCGCCACGGTGACGGCCAGCAGCCCGTCGCCGCCTGGCTCGCCGGTCGACGGGTCGATCAGGTGATGGACCCTCGCGCCATCTGGGGATGTCCAATTCCGGACGGCGGTCGACGACGTGGCGATCGCGCCGTGCGTGCTCGAGATGACCGCCAAGGGCTCGTCGCCGCCCGCGGGATCCTCGACGCCGACCTGCCACGGTCCGCCGCCGGCCCGTTCGCCGTGCACCACCAGGTCACCCCCCGCCTCGAGCAGCAGCCCCGTGCCGAGGAGGGCGGCGTGCGCCAATGCCCCTGCCGCCCAGCGGAGCCCGAGCCCCTTGCCGATCCCGCCGGAGTCCACCGCGGCAGCAAGGCAGGCCTGGCCCCTGCGCGGATCGCATGCCAGCCACGGCCGGTCGCTGCCGAGCTCGTCGGGGAGCCCACGCAGCGGGACGCCGGCGCGCTCTCCCAGAGCCTCGAGGCGCGTCAGCACGCGCGGGTCGAAGCGGCCCCCGCTGACGCGTTGGGCGCGCGCCGAGGCGACGAGGAACGCGATCAGGTGCCGATCGGCCGGCGCCGAGGTCCCGCTGCCGGCGGCGGCGTTCAGGCGGGACAGCCCGCTGTCGGCTCGCCAGCGAGAGAGCGAGTGCTCGCTCGCCTCGAATTCGGCGGTCACGACCCGCCAGGCGTCCGCTGCCTGCGCCCGGGACAGGCCCACGGTCGTCAGGCGCAGGGGCGAGCCCATCGCGCGCCCGGTGAACACGGCCGCCGCTTCCGGGCGGCTCACTTGCCGGATGCGCCGGTGGTGGCCTGGGTCGTCGGGGCAGTGACGTGGGCCACCGCACCAGGGGCGGCCGGAAGCCGAACCGACGTGGGAAGGCGGCCTGCGACCCCGGTCACCGCGGCGACCTGCTTTGCGAATGCCGCCATCGCCGCGTCGACCTGCGCAGACAGGGCGGTGGCGGCCGCGTAGCCATCGGAGGCGTTGCCGAGCGCGCCCGAGGCGGCGCGCAGTGCCTCCTCAGTCCCGCGGCGGGCGGATTCGGCGCTGCTGACCGCGTCGATGAGCGGAGCCTGCTCAAGCGCGACGGCCGCGTTGTGCTGCGCCTGGAGCATCGTCACCAGGGCGAGGCTGCCCGCGTAGAGCCCCGTGCAGGCAGCGGCGTAGATGGGCAGGTGCAGCAGCGGGCGCGGCCCTGTCATCAGTCGTCCTCCTCCTCGTGCTCGGTCTCGCGCGGCTGCGGGGTCTCGGACCCCGACGAGGTGCCGGATGGGCTTGAGCCCTGCACCTTCATCTGCTGCTCGAGCGTGGCCAGCCGCTTCTGCGCGGCTGCGAGCTGGGCGGCAAGCCCGGACGCGGCCTTTGCATCGGAATCGGCCTTGCCTTCCGCGGCGGCCAGGGCGCTCTGCAGCTCCGCCGCGCGCTCCACGACCTGGGACAGCTCCTGGGTGATCGCGTCGGCCCGCGCCTTCTCATTCTGGAGCTGGGCGACCAGGGTCGCCGGATCGACCGGCGCGGCCAGCGGGGCGGCCGATGCGGTCCAGCCCGCCGCCGCGCGGATCGCCACGGCGCCGCCGAAGATACTGGCGACGGTGGCCAGGACGACGAGGCTACGGCGCAGGGTGAGATTGGACATGAGCTTCCTCCACGGTTTGGCGGACGGGGACGAGGATTGATGGATGCGCCTGGCGCTGTGCCGCGCGCGCGCGCCGCACGATCCAGTAGCGGTGCGCGGCGGCGGCCACGACCGCGAGCACGATGCCCCAGTAGATCGGTGCCAGGGATCTGGTGTCGGTGCCGGAGAAGACGCCGTGGGTCCAGGCGAGGGCCAGCACCACACCCGCCAACCGATGGAGCTTCAGCCACCAGCCGGTCGGCAACAGGCGCGTAAAGCGAGCCGTCAGGGCGGTGATCAGGAGCGCGTAGAGCGAGATGACGCCGATCGCCACCGGCGCCGTGCGGTACTCGGAGAGGCCCGGCACCAGCGCCCCGCCGATGCCGACCCCTGCGTAGGGGTCGATCACCAGGGTCACGATGTGGACCGCCAGGAAGGCGAGCACGAAGACCCAGAGGGACTCGTGCCATGGGTAGATGCGCTTGGCCAGCTTCCATTGGGTCTGCTCGGGGTGGCTGAGCAGGATGCCGAGCACGACCAGCAGCGCCACCAGGACCAGGGCGACGAGGCCTGTGGCGCGTGCCGCCAGCCAGACCCGCATCTGGGCCTGGTAGGCCGACGTGGCGGGCAGGATCTGATC
>JALYNS010000045.1 GCA_030773035.1 Chloroflexota bacterium | reverse complement strand
TCCATGCGCAGCTGCAGCTGGCCGCGTGTGTAGGCGCGTGCCCGATCGAGCTCGGAGGCGCTGACCGGCTCCTGCACGGCGCGCTCAAGCTGCTCCAGGATGCCCGCCAGCAGCGTGCCCGCCTGCTCAGGGTCGAACCCGGCGTGGATGCCGAAGGTGCCACAGTCGGAATAGGTGGCGCCGAAGGTCGAGACGTCATAGGTCAGCGAGCGGCGCTCGCGCAGCTCGACGAAGAGGCGGCTGCTCATTCCATCGCCGAGGACCGCTCCGAGCAGATCGAGCGCCCAGCGATCGGGATGGCCGCGCGCCACACCTGGCATGCCCAGGCACAGGTTTCCCTGGGACAGGCGGCGGAATGCGACCCGCAGGGACCCGGCCGGTGCCGCGTTGGGAGCACCAAGCGCCGCGGGCAGCGGCGTCGGGGCAGGCTCGCCGGCGTTGTCGTCGAACCAGCCGCGGGCCGCCTTGAGCACGTCGTTGTGACGGATCGCTCCGGCGGCGGCGAGCACCAGGTTCGCGGGCCGATACCAGCGCTCCCAGTGCGCCACCACCCGCTCATGGCTGGCACGTCGGACGCTGCGCGGCGTCCCGGCGATCTCACGGCCGAGCGGATGGCGGCCGAAGAGAAGCTCGTCGAAGAGGCTGAAGACGTGGTCGCCGGGCGAGTCGACGTACATCCGGATCTCGTCGACGATCACCGGCTTCTCTCCCGTCAGGTCGCGCTGGCGAAGGAGCGGCGCGAAGACGAGGTCCGCGATCACCTCCAGCGCCCGGGAAGCCGCTTCGGCCGGCACGCGGGCGCTGTAGACCGTCAGCTCGCGATCGGTCGAGGCATTGACGGCGCCGCCGCAGCCCTCAACCGCCTCGGAGATGCCGCCCGGCTCGGGATAGCGCCTGGTCCCCTTGAAGACCAGGTGCTCGAGCAGGTGCGAGAGGCCGGCATGTGCCTCGTCCTCCCGACGCGACCCGACGCCAACGAAGAGGCCGACCGCGACGGATCGGGCACTCGGCATCGGCTGGGTGACCACCCGCAGGCCGTTGGCCAGCACGCTGCGCTCATACGGGAGGGCCCGCGCGCGGGCCCGTCCGGCGGCAAGGCCGGACGCCACCTCAGGCGTCCTCGTCGTCGTCACTCGCTTCGGGCGACATGAGCAGCTCCATCTGGATGAAGCGCAGGTCACGCGCCAGCTCGGCGGCAGAGCGCGGCACCGCGCGCCCGTCCTCGGGCTCGTCGGACAGCCCCATCCGCGGCGAGGCTGCCGCGAACTCGAGCACGACCCGCTCCTCCCCGATGACGAGGGTGTAGACCAGCAGCTGGTCGGAGGTGGTGTCGAACTGGAGATAGTCGAACGAGTCCAGGTTCAGGCAGATGGAGAGCGGGGTGAAGTAGCTGGCGATCTCCGGATGATCAACCACGAGGCGCTCGACCCAGCCGGTGCCGCTTCCGGTGACCTGCGAGCCGCGCCGATAGGTGTAGCTGACGGTCTGCTTGAGCAACGGTCGCAGGATGTTGTAGATGTCGCTCTTGTCGGTAACGACGCCGGTGTTGATGTAGAGCTTGGCTCTCGCCTCGGTCATCGGCTCGCTCACGGCCTGCGCCTGTGCTGGGGGGTCGCGGGCGAGTCTAGCACCGGACCGCGGAGGCAGGATGGCGCGAAACGGCTGGTAGCATGTGGCGCGTGAAGCTGCTCGCCGCCGACATCGGCAATACCAACATCACGCTGGGCCTCTTCACCGACGGCGAGCTGAGCGGGTCATGGCGGGCCACGACCAGGGCCGGCGCCACGCCCGACGAGGTGGCGGCGCTGACCGCCGAGATGCTCGCGCTTGACGGCCATCGGCTCGACGAGCTGCAGGCGGTGGCGCTGGCCTCGGTGGTGCCACCGCTGACGGGCACCTTCGAGCAATTCGTCCGCACCCGCATCGGCCTCGAGCCGCTGATCGTCGACGCCGCATCCCTGGCCGACGTGCTGCGCATCGAGATCGACCGCCCGGCCGAGGCGGGCGCCGATCGGCTCTGCAATGCGCTCGCAGCGCGCACCGAATTCGGCGGCCCGGCGATCGTGGTTGACCTTGGGACGAGCACCAACTTCGACGTGCTCAGCGCGGACGGGGCCTATCTCGGCGGCGCCATCGCTCCTGGCCTGGGACTCTCCCTGGAGGCGCTGGTCGGCTACGCCAGCAAGCTGCCGCGCATCGAGCTGCGGCGCCCGCCCCACGCCATCGGCGCGAACACCATCCATGCCATGCAGAGCGGAACCGTGCTCGGGTATATCGGCCTCGTGAGCGGCCTGCTCACCGCGCTGCGTGGGGAGCTGGCCGAGCGCTCGCCGGCCGGGACCCGTGTGACCGTGATCGCCACCGGCGGCTACACGCACGAGCCCTGGCTGCGCGAGGTGCCGGGAATCGACGCCATCGAGCCGGACCTGACGCTGCGCGGAATTCGCTACGGCCATGATGCGATTCGAGCCGCTGGCGCCGCTCCGAGCGAAGCCGCCACCGGCAGTCCCGGAGCGGACCGATGAGCGACGAGCGTGGTGCGCTGGCGGGCCGACGGATCGTGGTCGGGGTGGCGGGCAGCATCGCGGCCTACAAGGCGGTCTCGCTGGTCCGCCTGCTGGCCGAGCGAGGCGCGGTGGTGGACGTGGCGATGACACCCGCGGCCACCGAATTCGTCGCGCCGCTGACCTTCGCTTCGCTCACCCACCGGCCGGTGGTCAGCGATGTGATGGCGCTCGACGCCGACTCGCAGATCGCGCATGTCGAGCTTGCCGAGGGTGCCGACGCGATCGTCATCGCCCCGGCCACAGCCAACCTGCTCGCCGAGCTGGCCGCGGGGAACGCCGGCAATGCCGTCACCGCCATCGCCCTGGCCAGCCGCGCGCCCCTCGTGGTCGCGCCCGCGATGGATGCCGGCATGTGGACCCACCCCGCCACGCAGCGCAACGTTGAGACGCTGCGCGGCTTCGGCCATCGCATCATCGATCCGGAGGTCGGCGCGCTGGCCAGCGGATTGACCGGCGTTGGCCGCCTGGCTGAGCCCGAGTCGATCGTCGAGGCGGTGGAGCGCCTCTTCGCGCGGGCTGGTGACCTCGATGGGCTCCAGGTCGTGGTGAGCGCAGGTGGCACGCGCGAACCGATCGACCCGGTCCGCTTCATCGGCAATCGCAGCAGCGGCAAGATGGGGGTGGCGATCGCCGAGGCGGCACGCGACCGCGGCGCCAGCGTGACGCTGATCGCCGGTGTGATGAGCGTTCCACCGCCGCGCGGCCTGACGGTCGTCGAGGCCACCACGGCTGCGGCCATGACCAGGATGTCGGCGGCGGGAGCGGCGCGGAGGACAGCCTCGCGCATGGTGGCCGCCGTCTGGGCCTCGATCACGGTGACGCCGCGGGGTGGGGTGGCGCTGATAGTGCCGGCGATCAGCGTGACGCTGGCGCCGCGGTCGCGGGCCGCCTCGGCGATGGCCACGCCCATCTTGCCGCTGCTGCGATTGCCGATGAAGCGCACCGGGT
>JALYNS010000044.1 GCA_030773035.1 Chloroflexota bacterium | reverse complement strand
ATTCGAGCCGGCGGTCAGCTCCCTCGCCCCGAAGGACGGCTACCTGTACTGCGGCCCGGCAGGTGCCGGCCACTACGTGAAGATGGTGCACAACGGCGTCGAGTACGGCCTGATGCAGGCCTACGGCGAGGGCTTTGACGTGATGCACGCTTCCGACTACGAGCTCGACCTGGGGGCGATCGCCCGCCTCTGGAACAACGGCTCGGTGATCCGCTCCTGGCTGCTCGAGCTGGCCGGCGACGCATTCGAAAAGGAGGGGAACGACCTGGCCGAGATCCGGGGCTGGGTGGCCGACTCGGGCGAGGGTCGCTGGACGGTCGCGGAGGCGATCGAGCATGACGTCCCGGCCCCGGTCATCACCCTCGCGCTCCTGCAGCGGCTGCGCAGCCGTCGCGATCCGGACAGCTTCAGCGACCGTGTCCTGGCGGCGCTGCGCAACGAGTTCGGCGGGCACGCGGTGAAGTCCTCCGGCGAGGGCTCCTGACCGACCGATGACGACCCGCAGGCCGGTCGCCGAGACACCCTCGGCCGCGAAGCACGAGGGGGCGAGGCCGGTCGGCACCCGCAATCCGCTGCGCGCAGGCCTGCGGCTGGGCAGGATGCCGGAGCCATGCACGATGGTGATCGTCGGCGCCACCGGCGATCTGACCGAGCGCAAGTTGGCCCCTGCCCTCTACAACCTGATGCTGAGCGGGACCCTGCCGCCCGAGTTCACCGTGGTCGGCTTCGCGCGTCGCGACCTGAGCGACGCCGAGTTCCGCGACCACCTCCGCAAGGGAGTCGACAAGTACAGCCGCAACCGCCCGGCCAAGGCGTCGATCTGGGAGTCGTTCAGCGTCGGCATCGAGTACCAGCGCGGGGAGTTCCACGACGACGAGGCATGGGCGGCCCTGGCCAAGCGGCTGGAGCGCATTGACCGTGATCGGGGGACCTCCGGCAACCGGCTCTTCTACCTGGCTGTCCCGCCTGCCCTGCATGCCGAGATCGTGCGACAGATCGCCACCGCCGGGCTCTCCGGTGGCGAGGGTGGCGAGCACCGGCGCAGCCGTGGCTGGTCGCGGGTCATCGTCGAGAAGCCGTTCGGCTTCGACCTGCCGAGCGCCAGGAAGCTGAACCGCCAGCTGCGCGAGGTCTTCGACGAGGACCAGATCTTCCGGATCGATCACTACCTGGGCAAGGAGACGGTCCAGAACCTATCGGTCTTTCGATTCGGGAACGGCCTCTTCGAGCCGATCTGGAATCGGCGCTACATCGACTCGGTCCAGATCACCGTGGCCGAGACGGTGGGGGTCGAGGGCCGCGGCGAGTCATACGACGAGACCGGCGCATTGCGCGACATCGTCCAGAACCATGCGCTGCAGCTGATGGCGGTCTTCGCCATGGAGCCTCCGATCGAGTTCAAGGCGTCCGACCTGCGCGATGAGAAGGTCAAGGTGCTGCGCGCGGTGAAGCCGATGTCTCCGAGCGAGGTGGCGGCCGCCACGATCCGGGGCCAGTACGCCTCCGGCTGGGTGGAGGGAACGCCGGTCCCCGCCTACCGTGACGAGCCCGAGGTCCCACGCGATTCGAATCGCGAGACCTACGTGGCGCTCAAGCTGGCGATCGAGTCCTGGCGATGGGCGGGGGTGCCGTTCTACGTGCGCACCGGCAAGGCGCTCGCCGCGCACGTGACCGAGATCGCGGTGCAGTTCAAACAGGCGCCGCTCGCCCTCTTCTCCCGGGCCGGGGCGCCGCCCATGGAACCGAACATCCTGGCCATCCGCGTGCAGCCGGACGAGGGGATCCTCCTCCGCTTCGGCGCAAAGGTCCCGGGGCCGGGACTCCAGATTCGCGGTGTGAACATGGACTTCCGCTACGGCTCCAGCTTTGCGGTCGACTCACCCGACGCCTACGAGACATTGCTGCTCGACTGCATGATCGGTGACGCATCGCTCTTCACGAGGGACGACGAGGTCGAGCGCGCCTGGGAGATCCTCGACCCGATCCTGGATGCATGGGTCTCCGGCGAGGGCGGGCGGATGCACCTCTACCCGGCCGGCAGCTGGGGTCCGGCTGCCGCCGACGAGCTGCTCGAGCGCGACGGGCGAAGCTGGCGACGCCCGTGAATCGAGCGGCCGCCGCCAGGCGCGCGCTGGCGATGCATCACCGCCTGATGCGTTTCGGTGACGCCGACTCGACCGTGACCCAGCCGTGGGTCGAGCGCGACACGAGTGTGCGCGCGATCGAGGCGCACCTCGCCCAACTGTGGACCGACCACCCCACCGGGGATGACCCGACCGTCACCGAGAAGGGGCTGCAGCATGCCCGCGCAACGGTGCTCAACCTGATCGTGATGGTGCCCGACGAGCTTGAGGCGGCGCGCGTGGTCGAGACCATGACCGGCCTCGGCGTACGCCACCCGTCGCGGGCGATCGTGCTGGCAGCGGACCCGAAGGCCGATGGGCCGGCCCTGAGCGCGGGGATCACGGCCCACTGCCATCTCGGCGTCGATGCCCGCGAGCCGATCTGCTACGAGGTGGTGGTGTTGACCGTGCGCGGGGAGGCCGCCGAGCACCTGGCCGGTCTCGTCGCCCCGCTGCTCATCCATGACCTGCCGACACACGTCTGGTGGCCCGGCGACCCGCCATTCTCGGACCCGATCTTCGATCAGCTGGTCGAGATGAGCGACCGGGTGGTGGTCGACAGTAATGAGTTCGTCGACCTGCTCCACGGCCTGCGGCGGCTCACCACCCTCCGCCGCCGGAGTGGTGTCGGCGACCTCGCCTGGCGGAGGCTCGCCTGGTGGCAGGAGTTGACCGCCGAATTCTTCGACGCTCCCCGGTTTCGTCGTTACCTGCCCAACCTGAATCGCCTGGCGATCCGGTACGCCGTGCCGGCCGCCAAAGGCCGGAGCCGCCGCACGCGAAGGGCCACTGCTGCGGGAGAGATGCAGCCACGGGTGGCCTCGCCCCTGGCCGGCCCGGTCCTCTATGCCGGCTGGATCGCTTCGCGCCTGGACTGGCGTCGCAATGCCACGACCCAGCCGTTGACCGATGGCCGCATGCGCCTGAATCTCGAGGGCCACTACGAGATGGTCGACCTCATGATTGATGCAGTCGAGACCGATGTGCTGCCACCGGGTGAGCTGGTCTCGGTTCGGCTCCGGGCCCACGGCGAGACCGGTGCGGCCGAGTTCATCATCGAACGGTCGGTCGACGAGGCGATCGTGGCCTCCAACGCAGACGGCATGACCGCACTGCTGCGCCGGATGCCGATGGAGCAGTCGACCGAGTCGGAGCTGCTCGCCGCCGACGTGGTCAGCCACGCGCACGATCCGGTCTACGAAGCGGCCCTCCGCGCGGCTGCTGTCTTCCTCGCCTCCGCTCGCCAGGTGGACCTGGCCGGGTGAGCCGGCGGTTCGTGGTGCTGGCAACGCCGGAGGCGGTCGCCGAGGCCGCGGCCGATCGGATCGTCGCGGCTGCGCGCAACGCCATCCGTCGCCGCCGTCGCTTCCGCATCGCGCTGTCCGGCGGGTCGACGCCCCGGCCGGTCTACGCCCTCCTGGCGGCCCCACCGCGGGTCGCCGCGGTCGAGTGGTCGCGCGTCGAGTTCTTCTGGGGAGACGAACGGTGCGTCCCTCCCGACGATGCCGAGTCCAACTTCGGGATGGGGACGCGGCTGCTGCTCGATCGCCTGCCAGGGCTGAAGGAGGGCGCGGTCCACCGCATGCCGGCCGACGCGCCTGACCGCGAGGCAGCGGCTCGCCGCTACCAGGCGGAGGTTGCCCGCGCGTTCGGCATCGCTCCCGACGCGCCGCACCCCCCGGCGTTCGACCTGGTCTGGCTGGGGATGGGGCGCGACGGGCACACCGCGTCCCTCTTCCCAGGGTCGACTGCATTGACGGATCGGCATCGCTGGGTGGTGGCCACCTGGGCGCCCGCGCCTGCGGTGTGGCGCATGACTCTCACCCTCCCCGTCATCAATGCCGCCCGCTCGGTGCTCTTCGTGGTATCGGGCGGCGACAAGGCGGGGCCCCTGCGCTCCATTCGATCCGGCGCCCTCGACCTGCCGGCGGCACGGGTTCGCGCACGCTCGACGGTGTGGCTGGTCGACGCCACGGCCGCCGGGATCGACCGCGCATGAGCGCCTGGGCGTGGCTGCTTGCCGCTGGGCTGGCGGGTGCCGCCAGCTTCCTCGCCGGCTGGCCGACCTGGAGGGCGTCCCGCGCCCGCCGGTCGAGGGACCTGAACACCGAACGCTACCTCGCCTGGCGCGGGCGGGCCGAGCGGCCCGTCGAGACGGGCCTGACGCGATGGGAGCGCCAGCGGCTGGTGGCGGCAGGCCTGCTGGCGCTCGTCGCGCTCTTCTGCCTCGTCGGCCTCTTCACCTACCTATAGGCCGATGCGCGTCGAGCTGCTCTACTGGGATGGCGACCCGCACTACATGACCGCGCGCCAACGCCTGGTCGAGGTACTGACCGAGGACGCCTTCGAGACCACCATCCAGATGATCGCGGTCAACTCGATCGCCGACGCGGAGCTGCTCGGATTCCCTGGCTCGCCCACCATCCGCATCGACGGGATCGACATCCACCCCGCCGGGGTCAGGATGATCGGACTCGGCCTGCGCGACTATCCGGCGGACGACGATCACGACGGCCCGCCGCGCGAGCAGATCCCGGGGAAGCGGCTGATCCGACGCGCCGTGGAGCGTGCTCGCGGATGGGGCCACGGGCGCGCCGACTAGGGTGCCCGGCAGCGCATCCGGCGGGGGAGCGCTAGACTCCGACGGACCATGGTTGCCGCTGTATGACCGCCAACAAGCGCCCGAGCACTTCGAGCCTGAGACGGTTTATCAGCTCTCGGCCCTACGTCGCCATTGCCGAGTTGCGCAGGCGCTTTGTCCTGGACCAGCCTGATGCCATATCGCGCGTCGAGCGCGAGGGAACGGTTGCGTGGGTCGGCCTCCCTGAGCGAGAGACGGCCAAGCTGCAGGACCTCTGGCTGCGCGACGAGATCGGCCTCCAGCTCTCGGTCGAGGTCCGCGCTCCGGTCGTGGTCGGGATCTTCCCGATGCGGATCGCGCGCTACATCACCGACGGCGTCCCCCTCAACGGATCGAATGGCAACGGCGTGCACCCGCACCCGCTCCACGCCCCAGACGCGGAGCCGGCTCTCGTCGAGTGACGGTCGCCCTGCTCGCCCGCGACCTGCTGATCGCCTCGCGCATCGCCGCCGCCGCCGAGCGAGCTGACATTCCGCTCACCCGAGTCGACGACCCGCTTGACCTGCCGCCGCCCGCGCAGGTTCGGCTGCTGCTGGTCGACTGGGGCGATCGCGCGGCGGACTGGGGCGAGCGGATCTCTGAGTGGTGCGCGGACGCACCGGAATCTGCCCGGCCTCGCATCCTGCTCTTCGGTCCGCACGTGGATCTCGATGCCCACGCCGCCGCTCGCTCAGCAGGGCTCGGACCCATGCGCGCTCGCTCGAAGCTGCTCGCCGACCTCGATTCGCTCCTTCGTTTCGACACCAGTCGCATGAGCAGCGGAGGCGCCTGAACGCCTGATGAACATCGCCGCATCTCTCGGCCGTTTCCTGCCTGGGCCCTCCCGCCGCTGCCTGGTCGTCGCGCTTGATGGCATCGGACATGGCGAGCTGATCAAGGCTGTCGAGGCGGGCGCCGCGCCGACGCTCGGGCACTTCATCGCGGAGGGCGAGTTACAGGCGATCGCGTCCACGCATCCGCCGGTCTCTGCGATCGCATGGTCCAGCTTCATGACGGCGTGCTATTCGGGCAAGCACGGTGTCTTCGGTTTCACCAATCCGCAGGCTGACTACAGCATTCGATTCACGGATGCTGGCGACCTGCGCATGCCCACCCTGTGGGAAAGAGCGGCGATCGACGGCCTGCGTTCAGTCATCGTGAATCTGCCGGGTACCTACCCTGCGCGACGAATGAGTGGCAGTCTGGTGTCCGGGTTCGTGGCGCCGGATCTCGCCCTGGCGTGCCATCCTCGCTCGCTCGGGACGCGGCTGGCCGCTGAGGGATACGTCATCGATGTTGATGCCGCTCGCGCTCACAGCGATCCAGCCGGGTTCTCGGTGCACTTGTTGGATGTCCTCCGGCGGCGAATCGAGGCGATGGAGTCGATGCTCGACTCCGAGCGATGGTCGCTCGGCATCCTGGCCTTCACCGAGGCGGACCGGCTGAATCGAATGTGGTTCCGTCGCATCGGTGACGGAGATGGAATCGAGCGCGAGACGTATTGGCGCTGGTTTCGCGAGGTCGACTCGTTTGTTGCCCGATGCGCGGCGAGGTATTCGAACGCTGACATCGTCGTGGTCTCGGTCACTGGGTTCGGTCCGCTGAAGCGCTTCGTGAACCTGGACAAATGGCTGCAGGCGAATGGTTACCTGGATCTGGGCGCGTCCGGCGCCCTCTCGCCTGACAGCATGGCCTTCTCGATGGATGCGGGGCGCATCTATGTCGCGTCCTCGGACATGTTCCGCAGTGGGGCTGTTCCGAGGGACGATGTCGGTCGGTTGGTGGACGACATTGCCGCCGGGTTAGCCGAGCTCGTAGATCCAAACACCGGTAGGCCCGTGATCGCCACCGTCCGGAAGCGTCGTGACGCCGACGGAGGAGCGAGCACGCCGCGGCCGAACCTGGTCTGCCTGCCGGCCTCGGGGTATGAGCTCAAGAGCTCACGAGACCGCCCGTTGTTCTCCGACGCAGTGTTCGAGGGAACGCATACCCAGCAGGATGCGCTGTTGCTGGCGACCCGCACCACTGCGAGGCAGGGTGCGACCGTCGCAGACGCGGGCGCAACTGTTCTCGCCAAGCTCGGCCTGTATCACGACGATGCTGATGGAAAGAGCCTGCTGAGCTGACTGTGCGAGGGCTGAGAATTCAGCGGTTCGAAGGTTGCAATCCGTCTCGCAGGCCCCGCCCGGCCGGTTGTCGGCGGGTCAAGTCTCGGCCGCCAGACGCGGCGTTGCTCCTACGCAACGAGTACTTGGGTCCGCCCCTTGCGCTAGGACTATCGTTCCCCCACGATGGCCCGGCTACTCTATTACCGGCCACTTACTCATCCCTTATCGCCCCAAGGCCGGGAGGCGAAATCAACAGCTTTCATCGCGGGATCCGAGCACAATGATCTTCTCCCGACGGCCGAACGTAATGCCCATCGCTTCGGCTCTTGAGCCCCTCGTTCCGTATGGATCAGGCCCCTCGGCGAGTTCTCAGACGCGAGCCGCGCTGTCGCGCCGCAAGCGCGTGCTGGACGTGGCGCTGGCCAGCATCCTCCTCGTCGTGACGTCTCCGGTGTGGCTTGCGCTGGCAGTCGGGATCCGGGCCACGACGCGAGGCCCGATCCTCTTTCGCCAGCGGAGAGTCGGCCTGAATGGAGTCCCCTTCACG
>JALYNS010000043.1 GCA_030773035.1 Chloroflexota bacterium | reverse complement strand
GGACCGCCTCGAAGACCGCTGCCTTCTCCCCGATGTTCGAGCCGGGGGCAACGCCGAGGCCCCCGACCAGCCCGGCGGCCAGGTCGCTGACGATGTCGCCGTACAGGTTCGGCAGGACCAGGACGTCGTACAGCTCTGGCTTCTGGACGAGCTGGATGCACATGTTGTCGACGATCCGGTCCTCGAACTCGACCCGTCCCGCGTACTCGGCCGCGACCTGACCGCAGCTCTCCAGAAAGAGGCCGTCGGACAGCTTCATGATGTTCGCCTTGTGGACGGCGGTCACCTTGCGCCGCCCGTTCAGGACGGCGTACTCGAAGGCGTAGCGCGCGATCCGCTGCGAGGCGGACCGGGTGATGATCTTGATGCTCTCGGCCGCGTCGGGGCCGATGCGGTGCTCGACGCCGGCGTACAGGTCCTCGGTGTTCTCGCGGACGATGATCAGGTCGACGTCGGTGTAGCGGCTCGCAACCCCGACCATGCTGTGCGCCGGCCGCACGTTGGCGTAGAGCTCGAGGGCCAGGCGCAGGCCCACGTTGACGCTGCGGAAGCCGGTGCCGATCGGGGTCGTGATCGGCCCCTTGATCGCCACCCCGTTGCGTCGAACGCTCTCGATCACGCGCTCGGGAAGGGGGGTCCCCTCGCCGGCGATGGTCGATTCGCCGGCCTGCTGTACCTCCCAGGCGAACGCGATCCCGGTCGCCTCCAGCACGCCGACGGTCGCCTCGCTGAGCTCCGGGCCGATCCCGTCGCCGGGGATCAGGGTGACGGTGTAGGTCACTGCGGGTGGTGCTCCGATGCGCGCCGGTCACAGCGCCGGCGGTAGGGACGGCAAGTGTAGGCTGATAGGCCACCGCCCGTCTGCCGCAGGAGAGCCTGTGAAGGTCCAGGAGTACCGGTCCAAGGAGATCCTGGCACGCCACGGCGTGCCGGTTTCAGCCGGCGAGACAGCCACCTCGCCCGACGAGGCAAGGGCCGCCGCCGCACGGATCGGCGGACCGGTGGTGGTCAAGGCCCAGGTGCTGGTCGGCGGCCGGGGCAAGGCTGGCGGGGTGAAGCTTGCGGCCACCCCGGATGAGGCCGCGTCGCGAGCCGCGGAGATCATCGGGCTGGTGATCAAGGGGGTCACGGTACGGACGGTGCTGGTGGCGCCCGCCGCGCGGATCGCGAAGGAGTACTACCTGGGCCTGATCCTCGACCGCGGCGCACAGGCTGTGACGATCATTGCCAGCGCCGATGGCGGGGTCGAGATCGAGGAGACGGCGCGTACGAACCCCGCCGCCCTCCTGCGCCTGCCGCTCCACCCGCTGATCGGGCTCCAGGAGCACCAGGTTCGTCGGGTCGGTTTCTTCCTCGGCCTGCCGGCAGAGCTGCGAAAGGAGTTTGCAGTCATCCTGCGCGGCCTCTACGCCGCCTTCATGGAATCGGACGCAGACCTGGCGGAAGTCAACCCGCTGGTGGTCACCGACGACGGACAGCTGCTGGCGCTGGATGCCAAGATCGTGCTCGACGACTCGGCGCTCTTCCGCCACCCGGACCTGGAGGCGATGCGCGACCTGGCCGAGGAGGAGCCCTCCGAGGTCGCCGCCCGAGACGCCGGCATCAACTTCATCAAGCTCGATGGCAGCATCGGCTGCATGGTCAACGGCGCCGGCCTGGCGATGACCACCATGGACCTCGTCAAGCTGGCCGGCGGCGAGCCGGCGAACTTCCTGGACATCGGTGGTGGGGCCAAGGCGGATCGGGTTGCCGCCGCCTTCCGGATCATCCTCGACGACCCACGCGTCAGCGCGATCCTGGTCAACATCTTCGGTGGGATCACCCGCGGCGACGAGGTGGCGCACGGCATCGTCGAGGCTCGGGCCTCGCTCAGCCGCCAGGTGCCGATGGTGGTTCGCATCGTCGGGACGAATGCCGCCGAAGCGGCGGAGATCCTGCGCGCCGCCAACCTGATCACGGCCGACAGCCTGGACGACGCCGCGGCCAAGGCCGTGGCCGCGGCGCGGGGAGCCCCGGCGTGAGCATCCTGGTGGGCCGCGGTACGCGGCTGCTGGTCCAGGGCATCACCGGGCGCGAGGGCGCCTTCCACTCGCGGG
>JALYNS010000042.1 GCA_030773035.1 Chloroflexota bacterium | reverse complement strand
GTCTTCGTCGCACTGGCCGGCTCGTTCATGGTGAGCTACGCCCGGGCGCGCGCGGAGGGGATCGGCCTCTCGGCCAGCGTCGGCCTCGCGCCGCGCACCGAGCGCCTGGTGCTCGTCATCGTTGGCGTGGCTCTTGCGGGCCTCGGCTTCACCCCCATCCTGATCGGGATCCTCGTCCTCGTCGCCACGCTGACCGTGGTGACCGTCGTGCAACGCATTCGGCACGTCTGGCGCCTCAGCCAGGTCGCCACCGCAACCGAGAGCAGGGAGAGTTGAGCACCGTGGCTCGAAACAACAACGGCAAGGCCAACAAGGCCGCCGGCAACGGCGATCGCCCCAGGGACGGCAAGGTGCGCGTCGCCATCGTCGGCGTCGGGAACTGCGCCAGCAGCCTCGTCCAGGGCCGTTACCACTATGCCGACGCCAAGGATGACGACTTCATCCCCGGCCTGATGCACGTCAACCTGGGCGGGTACCGCATCCGTGACATCGAGTTCGTGGCGGCCTTCGATATCGACAAGACGAAGGTTGGCAAGGATCTCTCCGAGGCTGTCTTCGCCGGGCAGAACAACACCTTCAAGTTCTCCGATGTGCCGCATACCGGCGTGACGGTCGATCGCGGCATGACCCACGACGGCCTTGGCAAGTACCTGTCGCAGGTGATCGAGAAGGCGCCCGGCCCGACGGCCGACGTGGTGGGCATCCTGAAGGATCGGAATGTCGACGTGATGGTCTCCTACCTGCCCGTGGGCAGCGAGGAGGCGACCAAGTGGTACGTCGAGCAGGCGCTGCAGGCGGGGGTCGGGTTCATCAACGCGATCCCCGTCTTCATCGGCCGCGAGCCCTACTGGCAGCGACGCTTCGCCGAGCGCGGCCTGCCGATCATCGGCGACGACATCAAGAGCCAGGTGGGAGCCACCATCACGCATCGGGTCCTGACTCGGCTCTTCATGGACCGCGGGGTGCGCATCGACCGCACCTATCAGCTCAACTTCGGCGGGAATACCGACTTCCTGAACATGCTCGAGCGCGAGCGCCTCGAGTCCAAGAAGATCAGCAAGACCAACGCCATGACATCGATGCTCGACTACGAGATCGACGAGGACAATGTGCACGTCGGGCCATCGGACTACGTCCCCTGGCTGAAGGATCGCAAGTGGTGCCACATCCGCATGGAGGGGACCACCTACGGCGACGTGCCGCTCAACCTTGAGCTGAAGCTCGAGGTCTGGGACTCGCCAAACAGTGCCGGGGTCATCACCGACGCGATCCGATGCCTGAAGCTGGGCCTGGATCGCGGACTCGTGGGCACGCTCGTGGCGCCGTCCGCCTACTTCATGAAGAGCCCGCCGCGCCAGATCCACGACGACGTGGCCCGGGAGCGGGTTGAGGCCTTCATCCGCGGCGATGACAACGAGACGCTGGTCGGCACCGAGACGCCGCCCAAGAGCACCCAGCGCCGGCTCGCCCCGGCCAGGGCCAAGGCCGTCGTCGCCGCCGACTGACACGGTGTCCACCGCCGCCAGCGCCTCGGAGATCGAGCAGCCTCGCGACGCCTCCTCCGGGGAGCGCCGACGAGAGCAGCTCACCTACTGGGCCTATCGCGTTGGCGAACGGGTGATCAACCTGCTGCCGCGCTGGGTGGTCCTGCCGCTCGCAGCGGCTGCCGGCAACGCCGCGCACGACCTCACCGCCGACAAGCGCGGCCTGGTGCGCCAGAACCTGGCGCACGTCATGCACCTGCCCGAGGATCACCCGCGCGTCCGGCGGGCGGCACGCCGTGCGTTCCGCAACTACGCCAAGTACCTCGTCGACGTGATGCGCCTCGAGACCCTCGAATCGGAGGACGTGGCCAAGCTGGTGCAGATCGACAACCTCGAACTGCTCGACGAGGCCCGCGCCAGGGAGCGCGGGGTGCTGCTGTGCACCGTGCACGTCGGGGGCATGGACCTCATCGCGCCGGCCC
Source organism: Chloroflexota bacterium (assembly GCA_030773035.1). Classification (GTDB taxonomy): domain Bacteria; phylum Chloroflexota; class Limnocylindria; order QHBO01; family QHBO01; genus CF-167. Next base: position 5,859 of record JALYNS010000042.1, on the reverse strand, counting down.
TGCACCGCTTCGGCCACCAGATGCACGTCGTGGCAGACGACACCACCTACGGCCGCCTCTACGAGCATCTGCGCGCGATTCGCGCCCGGCATGGGCTGATCCTGATCGGCTGGCGCAGCCTGCGCCCAGCGTTCAAGGCCCTCAAGGCGGGATCCAACCTCGTCCTCTTCTGCGACGGAGGCTACCGGGAGGGCGACGTGCCGGTCGAGTTCCTGGGCGAGCCGACCACCTTCCCGGCCGGTCCAGCGGCTCTCTCGGCCCGCTCCGGTGCCCCGATGCTCCCCGTCGCCTGCAGCCGGCTCGCCAACGACCGGTTCCGGACGCGCGGCCTGCCTCTGATCACGGCCACCAGCGACGAGCCGGCGGAGATCTATCGAGCCACGCAGGCGCTCGCCGACGCGCTTGGCAGCGTGATCGCCGAGGATCCCGGCCAGTGGTACATGTTCCGCTCCGTCTGGCCCGGCAGCGATGAGGATCGGGCGCGTGCGCGGGCCGCGCTCGAGGCGGCGCGGCGCGGCGAGGACTGGACAAAGCGGTCCGCTTGATGGGAGGCCTGCTGCTGAGCGCGGGCCTGCGCGCCGCAGACCTGGTCGCCCACCTGCTGCCGCGAGGCGCCGCATACGGCCTGGCTGACCTGGTCGGGCGCGCGTGGTACCGGCTCGCCCCCGGGCGTCGCGCTCTGGTCGCTGCCAACCTGGCGCGGGTATGTGCCGCAACGGGGCGCCCCGTCCAGGGATCCGCCTTCAGCCGCCTCGTCCGGCGGGCCTTTGTGGAGCATGCCCGCTACTACCTCGAGATGTTGCGCATCCCGCATGATTCGCTCGAGCAGGTCGGCGAGATGGTCCGCGCCGACGACTGGGATCGCTGGCGGGCATTCCTCGGCGATGGCGCGGTGGTGGCCACCCTCCACTTCGGCAACCCCGAGCCGTACGGCTCGTTCCTGGCGGCCCACGGACTGCATGCGGTGGTTCCCATGGAGGAGATCAGGCCAAAGGCCCTCTTCGAATTCATCCTCGCCAGGCGCGCGACCGGGCGAGGAGTCGAGATGGTGCCGCTCTCGCGTGCACGGCGACCGATGATCGAGGCGCTGCGCGAGGGCGGGATCGTCGCCCTTGCCGCCGACCGCGACCTCGCCGGCAACGGCCACCCGGTCGACCTGTTCGGCGTGCCCACCACGCTGCCGACCGGGCCGGCCAGCCTGGCGCTGATGACCGGGCGGCCGCTGATGGCTGCGGCCTGCTGGCGGGTCGGTCCGGAGAGATTCAACGCTCGCGGCTGGCTGATCGAGGCGGAGCTGACCGGCGACCGTCGTGCCGACGTCGCCGCCCTGACCGAGGCGATGGGGCGCCGTTTCGAGGAGGCCATCGGGGCGAACCCGGAACAATGGTTCGGCTCGTTTCAGCTGATCTGGCCCGATGGGAAGGCTCCCGCCAGTGAGTGACGCGCTCCGCGCAGGCCCGCGGGGCGGCCGCGAGCGTGGCCGCGCCGACATGCACCTGCACACCCTCTACTCCGACGGCACCATGGAGGTGCAGGCCCTGCTGGACCACGTTGAGCAGCGGACTGACCTGGACCTGGTCGCCGTGACCGACCATGAGCGGATCGACGGAGCGCTCCGCGCCCGCGAGCTGCACGCCGCTGGTGACTATCACTTCGGCCTGGTGGTCGGCGAGGAGATCACCACCCGGCGCGGGCACCTCCTCGCCCTCTTCCTGACCGAGCGGATCCCGCCGCTCCGTGCGCTGGAGGAGACGATCGCGCGGATCCACGACCAGGGCGGGATCGCGATCGCGCCGCATCCGATGGCGCCGCTGACCCCCAGCCTTGGGCGGCGAAGCCTGCTGCGCCTGCACCACGACCCCGATGCACGCCATCGGCTCGACGCCATCGAGATGCTCAACCCGAGCGTCGCCGGCCGGGCACGACGCCCCCATCGCGCCGCCCTCAACGAGCTGATGGGTCTGGCCGCGGTCGGCAACTCGGATGCCCACGTGCTCGAACATGTCGGCACCGGCTGGACCTGGTTCACCGGGGCGAGCGCCGCCGACTACCGGGCTGCGATCACCGCGCGGACGACGGAGGCGGAGGGTGAGTACTGGACCCACTGGCACAACGTGAGCGTCTACGGCCGGCAGCTCGTCGCCAAGGCGCGGCACCTGCGGCATACTCTCCGTCCCACAGGAGAGTGGCGGTGATTGAGGCGATGGCTCCATCAGCCCCGGCCAGGGACAAGGTCCCGGCCCCTGCGCCGCTGAAGATCGGCATCGTCAGCCCGTATGGCTACCCGCACCCCGGCGGCGTCAATGAGCACGTGCGGCATGCCTACGAGGCGATGCGCCGGATGGGGCACGACGTCTGGATCATCACCAGCAAGTACGGCAAGGAACGCACGACGGAGGGTCACGTGATCCGGCTCGGGACCGGATTCGCGATCCCGTCGAACGGCAGCATGGGGCGCGTTACGCTCAGCTGGCGCTTCAAGGAACGGGCGCGCGAGCTGCTGGCCGAGCATCGGTTCGACATCCTCCACTTCCACGAGCCGTTCGTGCCCTTCCTGTCACCGACCGTCCTCGACCAGTCCGATACGGTCAACATCGCCACCTTCCACGCCTTTGGCGGCTTCTCGCCGTCGTACTGGGTCGGGCGCCGCTTCGCGGGCCGCCTGACCGCCAAGCTGCATGGCAGGATCGCGGTGAGCGGGGCGGCGCGCCACTTCATCAGCCGCTATTTCCCCGGCGACTACCAGATCATCCCCAACGGGGTGGACCTCGACCGATTCGCGGATGCGGAGCCCTTCGAGGAGCTGCGCGACGGCACCCTCAATATCCTGTTCGTGGGGCGCTTCGAGGAGCGCAAGGGGCTGATCCACCTGCTGCGCGCCTACCACCGCCTGCGCAAGCGCCACGTCGACGCTCGGCTGCTGGTGATCGGGAGCGGGCCGAAGGCGCGCGAATACCGCCGCTACGTGGGGCTGCGCCAGATCCGCGACGTGGAGTTCCTGGGCCACGTGTCCGACGACGCCAAGGCCCGCTACTTCGCCAGCGCCGACATCTTCTGCGCCCCGGCCACGGGCCAGGAGAGCTTTGGGATCGTCCTGCTCGAGGCGATGGCTGCCGGCGTCCCGATCATCGCCTCCGACATTCACGGCTACAAGAACGTCGTCCAGCGCGGGGTGCAGGGGCTGCTGGTGGAGCCGCGCAACCATCGGGCCCTGGCGGCGGCCCTCTACCGGCTGGCGAGCGACGAGGAGCTGCGACATCGCATGGGCGAGGCGGGCCGCGCCAAGGCGCCCGAGTACTCCTGGGACAAGGTCACCGAACGGATCGTGGACTTCTACCGCGAGGTGCGCGAGCAGGCCTTCAGCACGGGGAGCATGACCCGGCGCTAGAGCGGCTTGCGGTAGACCCGCTCGGTAGCCGTCACCGCGAAGCCGACGGCCTCGTAGATGCCCAGCGCACCGGTGCCGTTCTCCGCGTCGACGCCCAGCCCGGCGGTTGTCATGCCGGCGTCGCGCAGCACGCGCAGGCTCTCCGCCACGAGTGAGCGGCCAATGCCCTTCTGGCGCCATGCCCGCCGCACGCCGACCGAGCTGACCCAGCCGCGCTTCAGCCCCAGCTCCGCGTTTGCCTCGCGATCGATGCGGTTCAACACCTGGCCGACGAGCTCGTCGCCTTGCCAGGCCACCACCCATAGCCTGATGTCGCGGCGCGGGTCGGTCTGCATGCGCTCGAAGCTGGCCTCGCTGTCGTCGACCGATCCCCAATGGTCCCTGAAGACCTCGACCTCCGTCTCCCAGATGCGCCGCAGGTGCTCCTCACGGGCCGGCCGCAGCTCGATGCCATCCGGCAGCGGCAGCTCGGGGATGTTGTCGAGGTTCGGCCGCTCCATCTCGAAGTCGTAGCGGGCGACCTGGTAGCCATGGCCCTCCAGCAGCGCAATCCGCCCCGCTTCGTTCTCGTGCGCCCAGCTCTCCAGGCGCTGGTCGACGTCCGTCGGATGCGTGGCCGCCACGCTCCGCTGGCGTGCCTCGACCCAGCCAAGCAGGGCGGTCCCCAGCCCGCGGCGGCGCCAATCGGGGTGCACCTGCCCCCAGCTCGCGTAATTGCGGCCGCCGTCGTTGTCCTGCTCCCAGCCGCCCTCGGCGTATGCCACCGGCGTGCCGGCCACCTCGGCGATGACAAGGTCCTGGGCGGGATCCATGCGGGACGGGTGATCGAGCCAGTTGGCGATCTGCTCCGCCTGGAGCCGGTGCCTGATCCCATCGGCCACGTTCCCGGCATTCACCAGCGCGGCGATCACCGCGTCGTCGGCGGGACGTTGCACCCGACGGAAGCGCAGGCCGGGGATCGCTGGAGCATCACGCAGCGCGACGCTCATGGGTCGTGCCCCAGCGTCAGGCTGTTCGAGAGCCACGCCTCAAGCGTCCTAGCGTCGGCGAACCGATGCTCGGACAAGCGGTCAGTGAGCAGGCGAAGCGCGGCGTCATGTTCACTCAGCACCGATTGAGCCAATGCCTCTCCCTCCCGCACCAGCTCCGCTGCCGCGTCGTCGATCCGGCTCTCGCTGATGTCGCCCGGGTGGTGCCCGTAGAAGGTCCGGGCTCCGCGGGTCGAGAGTCCCCAGTCCCCTGCGGCGCGATCGGCGAGTGCGTTGACCCGTTGCAGATCTGCTGCGGCGCCGCTGCTCACCGATCCGAGCAGAAGGCGCTCGGCTTCGCGTCCGGCGAGGCCCTCAGCGATGATGGCGACGATCCGTTCGCGCGTATGGGTCTCGACGTCAAACTCGTCGTAGTCGGTCGACCCCAGCTGTCCTTCGTTTCGGGCGCTTACTTGAACGAAGCCAATCGCATCCCAGCGCCCGACCTCGACCAGACGGAAGAGCGCGTGGCCGGCTTCGTGCACGGCCGTCCGTTGAATCTCGTCGGCAGCCGGTGGCCTCTTCCGAGCCAGGCCCGCGACAAAACGCGTGACTGCCTCCTGAAGATCGCCCTGCGTTATCTCCTCGTGATTCAGCCGCCAGGCTACCGAAGCGGCCTCATCGAAGATGTGCACGAGGTCTGCCGTCGGCACGCTTGCTAGTCGGACAGCGATCGGCTCCAGATCGACGTCGCCGGCAAGTCGAAATCGGAGCGCAACGTGCCTCAAGAGGTCGAGCCGCTCGTCAGGATCGAGGGCACGGAAGATCAGCGGCCGACCCAACCGGCCGGCATGACAGAGCGCCGGCTCCACGAAGTTGGGCGGCATGTTCGTGGCGAATACGAAGAACGCCGCGATGTCACGAACTGTGCGGTCGAGTCCGGCCAGCAGGAATCGAACCATGTTTTCCGCGTACTCGTCGTCCTCGAAGTCCCGCGCACGTAGCAGTTCATCCGCATCATCGATCAAGACGATTGCGGGTTCGTGCGCGAGCCGGTCCAGGACCTGGCTCAACCGCTCCTTGCCTGTATCACCGTAGAACTCAGTCCCTGAGAACGCATATAGCTCTCGATTCGTCTCGGCCGCCAAAGCGTGGGCGCATGTCGTCTTTCCGGTTCCGGGAGGCCCGCAGAATGTGAAGCCGATCCGCGGCGATCCGCCGAGGTTGGTCAAGCGATCGGCGTGGGCCCAGAGCTCGACTTGGGTGCGCAGTTCGTCCTTGACCTCGTCGAGCCCAATGACATCCTCAAGCGAAAGTACTCGCGGCGCGACTGCCTTGAACACGAGGCCACCTTCGTCGTCGATGGTAGTCATCGGTCCGGCACCAGTGGCTTGCGGTAGGCGACCGAGCGAAAGTCGACCTCGAATCCGCACTCGGTGTACAGGCGCAGGGCCTCGTTCGCGTTGTCCGCGTCGACGCCCAGCCCCGCGGAGGTCATGCCGC
>JALYNS010000041.1 GCA_030773035.1 Chloroflexota bacterium | reverse complement strand
GCATGGTGCCGGCCAACAGAGCTCCCTCAGGGCCGGCGACGACGAGGCGGGCGCCGGCGCGACCCGGCGGCCACGATGTTGGGCCGCGCGGCGGTGCTGAAGACCTCGCGGTGCACACGGCGCGTCGCATCGCCCCCGAACTCGCCGGCCTCGGCGGCGGCGGCGTAGACCTCGGCCGGAATGCTGCCGGGAGCAGCGGCCAGCTCCTCGCGCAGCCGCCGCAGCTGGAGGATCTCGTCCCGCAGGGCGGCGGCGCGCTCGAACTCCAGGTTGCGCGCCGCCTCCTTCATCTGGGCCTCGAGGCGGGTCATCATCGAGGCCAGCTCCGCGGGCTCCTTGCCCTCCACGTCGAGCGAGGCACGCTCCTCGGCGACGCGTCGCAGTCCGGAGTTGATGTCGCGGATCTCCTTGATGATCGTCTCGGGCACGATGCCATGCTCCAGGTTGTAGGCCGTCTGCTTGACGCGCCGCCGGCTCGTCTCCTCGATCGCGGCGCGCATCGAATCGGTCTCGCGATCGGCATACATGATCACCCGCCCACCAATGTTGCGGGCCGCGCGCCCGATCACCTGGATGAGCGAGCCGCCTGAGCGCAGGAAGCCCTCCTTGTCGGCATCCAGGATGGCCACCAGGGTCACCTCGGGGAGGTCGAGCCCCTCGCGCAGGAGGTTGATGCCGACGAGGACGTCATACACGCCCAGGCGCAGGTCGCGCAGGATCTCGACCCGCTCCAGGGTGTCGACCTCGCTGTGCAGCCACTGCACCTTGACCCCCAGCTCGGCTAGGTAGTCGGCGAGGTCCTCGGCCATCTTCTTGGTGAGGGTCGTCACGAGGGCTCGCTCACCGCGCGCCACCGTCTCGCGGATCTCGGACAGCAGGTCGTCGACCTGGCCCGCGGTCGGGCGCACGGTGATCTGTGGATCGACCACGCCGGTCGGCCGGATGAACTGCTCGGCGACGCGCTGTGCCCGCTCCGTCTCATATGGACCCGGGGTGGCGCTCATGTAGACGACCTGGTTGAGGTGGTCCTCCCACTCCTCGAAGGTGAGCGGCCGATTGTCGAGCGCCGACGGCAGGCGGAAGCCGAAGTCGACCAGGATCTCCTTGCGGGTCCGGTCGTTCTTGTACATGCCATGCACCTGGGGCACGGTGATGTGGCTCTCGTCGACGATCAGCAGGAAGTCGGTCGGGAAGTAGTCGATCAGGGTCCATGGCCGGCTCCCCTGCTCCCGCCCGGCCAGGTGGCGGCTGTAGTTCTCGATTCCCGAGCAATACCCCACCTCGCGCATCATCTCGAGGTCGAAATCGGTGCGCTGTCTCAGGCGCGCCGCCTCCAGCTCTCGCCCCTGGCTCGACAGCCAGGTGACCCGCTCCTCCATCTCGGCCTCGATCTTGGTGATCGCCAGCAGCAGCTTGTCGCGCGGCGTCACGTAGTGGCTGGCCGGGTAGAAGTTCACCTCGCGCCGCTCGGCCAGCACCTCGCCGGTCAGCGAGTCGACCTCCACGATGCGCTCGACCTCGTCGCCGAAGAGCTCGACCCGCACCACGTACTCCCCGTGCGGTGGCTGGACCTCGAGCACGTCTCCTCGCACCCGGAACTTCGAGCGGGCCAGCCCGGCGTCGTTGCGCTGGTACTGGAGGTCGACCAGGTGGCGCAGGATCCCGTCGCGGCGGTAGTGGCCGCCGACCTTCAGGTTGATCACCGTCGCCCCGTAGTCGACCGGAGCGCCCAGGCCGTAGATGCACGACACGGAGGCGACGATGATCACGTCGCGGCGTTCAAAGAGGGCACGCGTGGCGTTGTGCCGCAGCCGGTCGATCTCGTCGTTGCGCGACGAGTCCTTCTCGATGTACGTGTCGGACCGGGGCAGGTAGGCCTCCGGCTGGAAGTAGTCGTAGTAGCTGACGAAGTACTCGACCGCGTTATCGGGAAAGAACTCCCGGAACTCCTGGTAGAGCTGCGCTGCGAGCGTCTTGTTGTGCGCCATCACCAGCGTCGGCCGCCCGACCGCCTCGATCACCTTCGCGGCGGTGAAGGTCTTGCCGGTGCCCGTGGCTCCCAGCAGGACCTGATGCCTCAGTCCGCCTTTCAGCCCGTCGACCAGCGCGGCGATGGCGGTCGGCTGATCGCCGGTCGCCTCGAACGGCGCGTGGACCTTCAGATCGGGCATGGGGAGAGGCCTCGGGACGAGATGAAGGGGTCGACCCGATTCTACCCAACCTCCATCCGTACCGATCTCGAGGCAGCCGACAAGCCTATATGCGGGGAGGAGGGTCCTTCATACGCTTGGCCACACGTGCAGCTGATCTCCCGGCGTCGACTTCGCAGCCCACCGTCCGGCACGGCAGGCTCAGCACGCGCCTCACAGAGAGGCCAGGCCCTCGTTGAATTTGCAATCGTCCTCGTGCCACTGCTCCTGATCCTTGTCGGGGTTATCCAGTTCGGCTTCCTCTTCGGCGCCAATGTCACGCTGACCAATGCCGCGCGTGAGGGTGCCCGGGCCGGGACCATCTACGTCTACGACCGAAGCCACACGAAGGCGTGGAACGACGCGGCCCGCTGCGGAGCGATCGTCGAGGCGGCCACGAACGCGTTCGGGATGCTGGACGGCAGCGCTCCGCACTTCACCGTCACCCTGAGTGGCGGCTCCTGCCCCACGCCGGTAGGCGACACCCAGGTCAATGGCGACATTGCCCTCTTCTATTGCGCCAGCATCGATGCATCGGATGACCCATGCCCCGACCCGGGCGACAGCACCACCACCTGTGCCCCCGATACGCGGGAGGGATGCCTCCTCCAGATCAGGTTGACGTACCACTCCGACGTCGTGCTGCCCCTTGTCGGTGCCCTCCTGGCGACCGATGGCCAGGGCCGGTTTGCCCAACGCGTGACCGCCACGATGGTGGTCAACTGATGCCCGTCGAGCCGCGCGGCCAGGTCCTGGTGGTGGTCGGGCTGGTAGCTGCCATCATCCTTGGTGCGGCCGGCATCGCGGTCGACTTCGGACGCCAGAACGCAGAGCAGCGTCATGTTCAGTCCGCTGCGGACGCGGGGGCGCTGGCGGCGTGCCAGGCGCTCGTTGAGGGCGGATCCGATGTCGCAGCTGCTGATGCTGCGAGGAGCGTCGCCGAGCTGAACCTCGAGGGCTCGCCATCGGCGGCCACCGCCAGCATCGCCCCCGACAACGCGCGTCAGTACGCTGACGGCCACGCTGGAGATCCCGCATACCTGACCTCCGGGATCATGATCAGCTCGACGAACGTGCGGGTCGCCATCCGGTCGACCATCGATACGGCGCTCGCCCGCGTGGTGGGGGTGCCAACCCTCGACACCGGCGGGCGTGCTCGGTGCCAGCTCCAGGGCGGCCCGGCCCTCCCCATCGCTGCGCGCCGCTACGAGAGCGCCCCGGGACCGGGTGGCGGCTTCGTCGACTTCGCGGCCACGGCAGCCACGAGCGGCAACGGGCAGGTCGACCCGCTCAGCGTGCTCGGCTACAACGGACGGACTCCCGCCAGCGAGGCCGCGCCAGGACTCGTGTTCGACCTGTACGGGCCCGGGGCGAAGGCCTCCAACGACTCCTCGTTCCGCGGCTTCGTGGCACTCGACGTGCGCAACTTCCAGTCGACGACATCGCGCATCTACTACAACGGCGTGTCGCCGGGCACCAACGCGAACACCCTCAAGAACATGCAGGGGGACTACATCATCAGCGGTTATCCAGGACCGATGTTTCCGCCGATCGCGCAGCCGGCGGACCCGAACGACCAGATCGCCATCATGAACGGCAACGACACGGCGATGGTCCTCGGCAACTTCAGCCAGGTCTACGCCGTCGGCGATCGCATCACGCTGGCCGTCTACAACGGCACGGTGATGCAGATTCCCGACTTCGCCGTCTCGCCGCCGGCCGCGATCACGGTTGCGTCCACGACCCCATCGCCGGTGAGCGGACCGAACTTCAGCGTCTCGCGCAACGACGCCTTCAACAGCACCGTCACCCTGCACCTCCACGGCGATCTGAACGCGGCCGCTGCCGGCCAACCGACGTTCGATATCGTGCCGACCCCGCCCGTCTCGCCGCCGGCAGCCGGGGACATGAACGAGCCGACCTGGTCGACC
>JALYNS010000040.1 GCA_030773035.1 Chloroflexota bacterium | reverse complement strand
ACCCGCACGAGTCGGGGGCGCGGATGTTCCTCCACTTCGGCGACCTCACCGACTCGACGCGTCTGGTCAAGCTGATCTACGACATTCAGCCCGACGAGGTCTACAACCTCGGCGCGCAGAGCCACGTCAAGGTCAGCTTCGAGATGCCCGAGTTCACCGCCGACACCGCCGGCATGGGCAACCTGCGGCTGCTGGAGGCCATTCGATACGCCAGCTGGCCGGTCCGCTTCTACCAGGCCGGCAGCTCCGAGATGTTCGGCCTGGTCAGGGAGCGCCCGCAGACCGAGGCCACGCCGTTCTATCCGCGCAGCCCATATGCGGTCGCGAAGGTCTTCGCGCACTGGATGACGATCCAGTATCGCGAAGCGCACGGGCTCTTTGCGTCGAATGGGATCCTGTTCAACCACGAGTCTCCACGACGGGGACCCACCTTCGTCACGCGCAAGATCACCCGTGCGCTGGCCGCCATCGTCGCCGGCCGCCAGTCGAAGCTCTACCTTGGCAACCTCGATGCGCGCCGTGACTGGGGTTACGCGCCGGAGTACGTCGAGGCGATGTGGCGCATCCTGCAGCACGATCAGGCTGACGACTTCGTGATCGCCACCGGGGAGACGCATTCAGTCCAGGAGTTCCTCGACACCGCCTTCCAGCTGGTCGGGCTGCGCCCCGAGGATCACGTCGTGGTCGACCCTCGCTACCTGCGGCCGACCGAGGTGGACGAGCTGTGCGGCGACGCCGGCAAGGCAGCACGCGTCCTCGGCTGGCGACCCCAGACCACGTTCCGGGAGCTCGTCCGGATCATGGTCGACGGCGACCTTCGCGAAGCCGGCATCGACCCGTCCACCGTGCTCGCCCACGACGATGGTGAGGCGGGCCAGTGATCGACTGGCCAAGCAGCCGGGTGATGGTCACCGGCGGCGGCGGGTTCCTCGGAAAGGCGGTCGTCAGACGCCTGGCCGTTGAGGGTGTCGGGGAGGTCTTCGTCCCGCGCAGCCGCGAATATGACCTCCGCACGCTGGACGGGATCCGCCGCGCGATCGCCGATGGCAAGCCCGACCTGATCATCCACCTCGCGGCGGTGGTCGGCGGGATCGGGGCCAATCTCGAGAATCCCGGACGGTTCTTCTACGAGAACGCGATCATGGGAATCCAGCTGATCGAAGAGGCGCGCCTCGCAGCGGTCGCCAAGTTCGTCACCATCGGCACGGTCTGCTCCTACCCGAAGTTCACGCCGGTGCCCTTCCAGGAGGAGGAGCTGTGGAGCGGCTACCCCGAAGAGACGAACGCGCCGTACGGGCTCGCCAAGAAGATGCTGCTCGTCCAGAGCCAAGCCTACCGGGCACAGTACGGCATGAATGCCGTCTACCTGATCCCGGTGAACCTCTACGGCCCGGGAGACAACTTCGACCCGCGCAGCTCACACGTGATCCCGGCGCTGATCAAGAAATGCATTGACGCGCGGGAGACCGGTGCGGACGAGATCGAGGTCTGGGGCACCGGTGCAGCCTCGCGCGAATTCCTCTTCGTCGATGACGCGGCGGACGGAATCGTTCGGGCCGCGCAGGCGTACAACGGATCGGATCCGGTCAACCTTGGCGTCGGTCACGAGATCACGATTCGTGACCTGGTAGAGCTCATCGCGCGGTTGACCCGCTTCACGGGCGTACTCCGCTGGGACGCATCACGCCCTGACGGGCAGCCGCGGCGAGCCCTCGATACCTCGCGGGCAACGGAGAGCTTCGGATTCGTGGCGAAGACATCGTTCGAAGAGGGATTGCGCCAGACCATCGACTGGTACGAGGCCAATCGATCGCTGATCTTGGCGCGCGCGTCCAGCCCAGCCGGATGATCTCGACCCTCAGGGCGGCTGCGATCCGGGCGATGGCAGCACGCCGGTACCTGCGCACCACGCCGTTCGACATCTCCACCCCGGAAGGCCGATCGAAGGAGCGCTACCGGCGTGCGGCGCTCACCGCGCTGGCCGCCGGAGCTGCGCGTGCCGTCTCGCTCATTGCCGCGCTCATCTCGATCCCGCTCGCCCTCGGCTACCTGGGCTCGGAGCGTTACGGGGTGGCAGTGACCATCACGGCGCTGACCAGCATGCTCATCTTCGCGGACTTCGGGCTCGGTAACGGTCTGATGAACCTCGTCGCCGGCGCAGCCGGGAAGGATGACGAGACCGATGCCCGGCGCAGTATCTCGAGCGCGTTCTTCATGCTGTGCGGCATTGCAGCGCTTCTCGCTGTGCCCCTCTACGCCCTCTATCTGGCGGTTCCCTGGGCTGGGTTCATGAACGTCTCCGACGTCGCCAGCGGTGCGGAGGTGGCTGCTGCCGTCGGCGTCTTCATGCTGTGCGTCCTCATCAACCTTCCTCTCGGCATCGTGCAGCGTGTGCAGCTCGCCTATCAGCAGGGCTTCGTGAACAGCGTGTGGAATGCGATTGGAAGCCTCGCGGCGCTCATCGGCCTTGTCCTTGCCGTCCAGCTCCGCGCGGGCCTCCCATGGGTCGTGCTGACGCTTGTCGGCGGGCCCCTCATCGCGAACGCCCTCAACTGGGTCTCCCTGTTCGTCATCCGGCGGCCCGACCTGCAGCCCCGCTGGTCGGCGGCGAGTCGGGCAGAGGGCGGGCGGCTGGCACGAATCGGGTTCCTCTTCTTCATCCTTCAGCTCACCGTGGCCGTCGCATATCAGTCTGACGTGGTGGTCGCGACGCGGATCATCGGACCTGCGGCCGCCACCGACTACTCCGTCACGCTGCGCCTCTTCCTGATCGTGCCGACCATCGTCAACATGGCGCTCCTCCCGCTCTGGCCCGCCTACAGCGAGTCGATCGCCCGTGGCGACGCCCGCTGGGTCCGACGGACGCTGCGCACCAGCATCCTCATCGCGCTGTCGCTGAGCGGAGTCTCATCGCTGATCCTGGTCTTCCTGGGTCCGTCCATCCTCCGCGCGTGGACCGGTACCGATGTCGGGGCGGACCTCCCCCTCCTCCTGGGAATGGGGGTGTGGGCGGTTCTCAGCAACAGCTTCAACGCCGTGGCGATGCTGCTCAACGGTGCCACCATCGTGCGCTTCCAGATCGCGACTGCGGTGTCGATGATGGTGGTCAGCCTGGGCGCCTCGATCCTTGGGGCGAACCTTTTCGGCGTGGCGGGAATCATCTGGGGGACCGTGCTCGCCTACCTGGTCTGCACCGCGATCCCAACGGCCGTCTACCTTCCCCGGGTCATGCAGCAGCTCAGCGGCAGGCGCCTGGTCGCAGCCGAGCCAATGGCGTGAGCGGCCGCGGCCCGTGGTGAGCCCAGTCCGCGATCGACCCAGCGCCATGGTCACCGGCGCCACGGGGCAGGATGGCGCACTGCTGGTGACGCGACTCGTGGCAGAGGGCTTCCACGTCTACGCCGTGGTGCGGCGGATGCCCGATGCAGCAGCAGGCGCCGAGGACGGCTCGGACGCGGTCGACTTCCTGGAGGCGGACATCCTGGACGACGCGAGGATGACGGAGATCGTGGCGACGAAGCAGCCGACCGAGCTGTACAACCTGGCCGGTCTGAGCAGCGTCTCGCAATCCTTTGCGGACCCCCCGCTGGCCTGGCTCACCAATGGGGCGGCGGTCGCCAACCTGCTCGAGGCGGTACGCCGATTCAGCCCCGCCACGAGGATGTACCAAGCATCGTCGAGCGAGATGTTCGGCTGGATCCCGGGCGGCGCAGTCAAGCACAACGAGGATGCGCCGTTGCTGCCGCAGAGCCCGTATGCGGCGGCCAAGGCTGCGGCGCACCTCCTGTGCGGCATGTACCGCCGCGCCTACGGGGTGCGGATCGCCTGCGGGATCCTCTTCAACCACGAATCCCGTCGGCGCGGGCCGAACTTCCTGACTCGCAAGGTCACCGACCACGTCCGCGCGCTGCGGGCCGATCCATCCCCCCTCACGTCGGCCCCGCTCACCGCCGGCAACCTGAAAGCCAGGCGGGATTGGGGCTTCGCTCCGGACTATGTCGATGGCATGTGCCGAATCCTGCGCCAGGTGTCGATGCGCGCCCAGGTCCAGGGCAAGGAATCGGGTCCCGACGTGGCAGGCGCGTATCGTGACTACGTCCTGGGGACCGGCGAGACCCATGCGGTGTGGGAGCTGATCGACCGAGCCTTCCAGTGGGTCGGATTCGAGTTGGACTGGGACCTCTCCGACGCCGATGCGGCCAACTGGCGCGCCCGATTCCGCGGGACCGATACGGCGGCCGTACGTGTCGATCCGGAGCTGCTGCGCCCGAACGACCCGCTCGTCATCGAGGCGGATGCATCGCGGGCACGACAGGAGCTCGGCTGGGCACCCGGGGTTGGGCTGGACGGCTTTCTCGAGGACATGCTCGCCGACTCGCCGACGCCGCCGTGACCGACGCCATCCGACCTCCCCTGCGGGTGGGAATCGACGCGAGGTCGCGCACCGGTTCCACCGGCGGCGTGCAGCAGTTCACGGTTGGCCTGCTCCACAGCCTGCACAAGCTGCCCGCCGGCGACCAGGAGTACCTGGCCCTCTCGTATGCGGATGATCGGGAGTGGCTGGCGCCCGCCATCGGCGAGCACGTCCGGCTGTTGGACGCACCACTGCCCGCCCTGCGCCGGGGTCTGATCGGTGCCGTTCGTCGAGCGGCCCTGGCGCGCGCCCCCTTCCTTCGCGGCGTTCGAGCGCGGGTGGCGTCCCGCGTGGCCGGGGAGAGTCTGCCCCGCTCCGACGGGACCATCGAACGGGCCGGCGTGGAGGTCATGCATTTCGTGCGCCAGGATGCATTCCTCACCGACCTTCCCTCCCTTTACCATCCGTGGGACCTGCAGCACCTCCATCTGCCTCAGTTCTTCACCGACGAGCAGCGACGTCGGCGCGACATCACCTACCGCGCCTTCTGCGAACGGGCGGATCGGATCGTGGCGGCCAGCAGCTGGACGAAGGCCGACCTGGTGAAGAGCCTCGGCATCGCCGAGGAGCGGATCATCGTCATCCCGGTTGCCCAGCATCCCGAGGCCTATCCGGCCACCTCGGCGACGGGCCTTGCCGCGGCTCGCGCTGCGTTCGGCCTGCCGGACCGCTTCCTGCTCTATCCCGCGCAGACCTGGCCACACAAGAACCACCTGCGCCTGATCGAGGCGATCGCGCACCTGCGCGACGCGCAGGGGAGATCGGTCAACCTGGTCCTGACGGGCTACCAGAATGAGCACTACCCGCAGATTCGGGCGCAGATCGATCGCCATCGGCTCAGCGAGCAGATCCGGTGCCTTGGGTATGTCACCCCGACGCAGCTGCAGGCGCTCTATCGCCTGGCGGTTGGCCTCATCTTCCCGTCCCTCTTCGAGGGATGGGGCATCCCCATCGTCGAGGCGTTCCAGGCCGGGACCGCGGTGGCCTGCAGCGATGCAACCTCGCTGCCATCCATGGTTGGTGACGCAGCGCTCGTGTTCGATCCCCACGACGTCGAGTCGATCGCATCGGCGGCGACTGCCCTGTGGGACGACGAGGCCCTCCGCCGCCAGCTCATCGAACGCGGGACGGCGCGGCTTCGACTCTTCGATCCTGAACGCGTCGCTGAGACGTACCGAGCGCTCTACCGCCTGGTCGCCGGCCGCAGCATGAGCCCGGGGGACGAGCCAGCCCTCTCGCAGCCGCCCGCGGTCTAACGGGCAATCCTCCGGCACCCCTGCCGCTACGCTATTCCGGCCATGAAGGGAAACGCTCTTGGATCGAGGCTGATGAGGAAGGTTCGCCTGCTGGGCCGGCTGGGCGAGCTTGACAAGATCGACCGCCTCCTGGAGGCGATCGGCCGGGTGGAAGCCAGGCAACTGGAGCACGACGGCGGCGGACGTCTCGACCGCCACGGGTTCACCGTCTATTCGCAACATGGCGAGGACGGCATCCTGCAGCACCTCATCCGCAACGTCGCCGTCGCCAGCCGAACCTTCGTCGAGTTCGGTGTCGGGAACTATCGCCAGGCAAACACCCGCTTCCTGGCAATCAACGACCACTGGTCGGGCCTGGTCATGGACAGCGATGCCGACAGCGTCCGCCAGATCCAGACCGACCCCATCTTCTGGTCGATCAACGTGCGGGCGGTGCACGCGTTCGTGACCCGCGAGAATATCGACAGCCTCCTGCAGGCGAACGGCCTGGTTGGCGACATTGGGCTGCTCTCGATCGACATCGATGGGAATGACTACTGGGTGCTGGAGGCCATCAGCTCAGTACGGCCTGCGCTCATGGTCGTCGAGTACAACTCTCGATTTGGTCCGGAGCGGGCGGTCTCGGTGCCCTACGATCCGGCGTTCAACCGTTGGATGGCGCATCCCTCCGGGGTGTATTTCGGGGCGTCGCTGCGAGCCATCGTGAACCTGGCACGCCGGAAGGGGTATGCCTTTGTCGGATGCAACAGCTTCGGGGTGAATGCCTTCTTCGTGCGCAGTGACCTGCTGACCGGCAATGTCAGCAGCGTGACGGTCGAGGAGGGATTTGTGGCTGGGCAATTCAGGGAGGCGCGCGACCGGAACGGGAGGCTCGCCTTCCTGGAACCGGCCGAGGAGCAGGCGATCCTCGCCACCATGCCCCTGGTCGAATTCAACGAGACCGGCGACTTAGCCTAGACTGCGACCCCACACAGGAGTTCCAGCGCTGAGATGAAGATTGTCCCGCAGCTGATCGGCTACCCGCGCATCGGCCCCAACCGCGAGCTCAAATGGCTCCTCGAACGGCGCTGGTCCGGGCGCATCGGGCCCGCGGAACTCGACGCTCGCATCGCTGAGCTGCGTGCATCGCACCTCGCGGAGCAGCGCGAACTGATCGGCTCGGCGGTGGACGACTACTTCCTGTACGACGAGGCCCTCGAGACAGCCATGATGCTCGGCGCTGGGAGCGAGATCGCCCCCGGTGGCGACGCCTTCGACCGGCTGACCGCCCTGGCCCGCGGCACCGCGGAGCGCGAGGCCTGGGAGATGACGAAATGGTTCGACACGAACTATCACTACGTCGTCCCCGAGCTGGATAAGCTCCCCGACGAACTTAGGCCGCTGCCCTGGCGGGAGCCGACGATCGACGGCACCACGATCTGGCCGATCCTCGGACCGTACAGCTTCACCCGCCTCAGCAAGCACCCGGGCCTGGACGCGATCGACGTGGCGCGGGCCGCGGGGGCCGCGATCGGTGCATGGGTCGGGTCGCAGCCGCGCGGGCTCCGTTTCCAGCTCGACGAGCCGTGTCTGGGGATGCGCCCGGATCCCGCCGCCGACTCGTTGCGCGACGCAGCCTATGCGGCGCTGGGTGAGCTGCGCGTCGAGACCCCACCGCTGGTGACGGTGCAGTTCGGCGCCGCCTCGGCTGCGACGCTCGAGTCTCTGGGAGCGCGGGGCTACGCCGTGCAGGTGCCCCTCGAGAGGGTGCAGTCGCTGCTGGGAACGCCGGCCTGGGAGGCACAGCCCGAGCACATCGTGGCCGTGATGGACGGTCGGAGCGTCTGGCCGGACTCGTTCGAGGCCGCTCGCCAGGGCCTCGCAGGCGTGGACGACGGACGAACGGTCCGGCTCATTCCGTCGAAGAGCCTCATGTTCCTGCCCTATACGGTTGAGGGCGAGGACCTGCCCGGTGACTTCCAGTTTGCACGCGAGAAGGCCCACGCACTGGCGAGCTGGGCAGCCGCCCTCGACGGCGGTCCGGAGCCCACCGCACCACAATCGCCAACAGTGACCTGGCCGGCCGTCGGCGAGCTGGCGACACGCGCGCCGCGTGCCGACCGGCGTGCAGAGCAGGATGGCCTGGGACTGCCAGCGTTCCCCACCACCACGACCGGCTCTCTTCCGCAGACGGCAGAGGTCCGCCAGCTCCGCTCGCGACTCTCAAAGGGAGAGCTTGACGAAGCCGGATACCAGGCCGCAATCGCTACCCTCATCACCGACTCCATCGCGTGGCAGGAGCGAATGGGGCTCGATGTGCTCGTGCACGGCGAGTTCGAACGGACCGACATGGTCGAGTACTTCGCTGAGCAGATGGATGGGTACCTCACCACGAAGCACGGCTGGGTGCTCTCGTACGGGAGCCGATGCACCCGCCCGCCGATCCTGGCTGCCCCGCCATCCATCTCCGAGCCGATGACCGTCGACGAATGGCGGCTGGCCCAGGCCGCCACCGCCAAGCCCGTGAAGGGGATGCTCACCGGCCCGGTCACGATCGTGAACTGGAGCTTCCGGCCACCGGGCGTGCCCGATGACCGGCTCTTCTGGGCTGTGGCGCAACCGATCGCCGAAGAGGTCCGGCACCTGGTCGATGCCGGGGCGCGGATCATCCAGGTTGACGAGCCTGCGGTTCGGGAGCGCTGGCCGCTGCTCACCGACGATGTCGATGAGCGCCGCAGCATCTACGCCCGCGGGGTCCGCGTGGCGCTCAACCACGTCTTCAACCAGCCTGCCCACGTCCAGATGCATACCCACATGTGCTATGGCGACTTCGGTGACATCGTCCCGCTCTGGTCCGATGCCGGCGTGGACGTGGCGTCGATCGAGTTCAGCCGCTCCAAGGACGACAGCTACATTCGTCAGTTCTACCAGCTCTTTGGCGACGGCCATCTGCAGATCGGCCCGGGCGTGTTCGACGTGCACTCGCCGTATTCGCCAGGGCTCGCGGTGATGGACGAACGCCTTCGCCACTTCGAAGGATTCATGGACGCCGCAGACCTGTGGGTCAATCCCGACTGCGGGCTCAAGACCCGCACGTGGGACGAGATCCAGCGCCAGCTCGACGATATGGTCGCCGCCGCCCGCGACCGGCGCGCCTCCGTGGCCCGCACGCCGGTGCGCTCCGCGGAAGGCGGATAGGCCCATGCTCTCTGCCCCCGACAGCTGGGTGGAGATGGTCGAGGTCAATCCGCCGCGGCTGCCGAGCATGCTCCACCGGGAGCTGCAGGGGCGCTGGCCGCGGGTCCTGATCACCGACAACCCGTTCAAGCAGGTGCGCGTATCACCCTACGCGTTCGCCGCGCGCATCACCCACGACGTCCCCGAGGTGCGGCCGACGGTCGTCTGCTCCACTCGGGACCGAAACATCCTGGCGATCGAGAGCGAGGTGCGAGGCGCCCTCGCGAACGGCGTGGGCTCGTTCCTCGTCGTCCAGGGGGACATGCTGCCCGAGGTCGAGCATTGGAGCAACAACTACGAGATCGTCGAGCATCTGCGCGCCCTGCAGGACGCCGTGCTTCCGGTCCAGTTCGAGGTCGGCATGAGCACCCGTTCGCG
>JALYNS010000039.1 GCA_030773035.1 Chloroflexota bacterium | reverse complement strand
CCCGTTGCACGGCGCCGTGCATCGTCTCGATCATCTCTTCGACCAGCGCCACGCCACGCTCAGGCGGCTCCCCCAGCCGCTCAGCGAAGAAGCGCGCCGTGTGCTCGAACGAGGTTCCCATCACCTGCATCTTGTCCTCGTGGCTGAAGACTGCGCCATGCGCGGCGAAGAGCTCCTCCTCGGCGCGCTGCCAGAGCACCTCGGTGTCCAGCAGCAGCCCGTCCATGTCGAAGACGACCGCCCGATACCGATGCCGCAGCGGCTCGCTCACCCCTGCCGCGCGAAGAAGGATCCGTTGCCGTCCGCCAGCGATCGGAGGAGGGGCACAACCCGATACCGCCCGTCGGGCACGGCGGCATGCAATCCGTCGAGAGTCCTCACCACGCTGGCCAGCCCGATCCGCTCGCCCCACTCCAGCGGGCCGGAGGGGTAATTGGCCCCGAGCCGCATCGCGGTGTCGATCGCCTCGGGAGCGGCAACGCCCTCCGCGACCGCCGAGGCCGCCTCGTTGACGATGGCAGCCAGGATCCGCGAGCTGATCTGCTCGGCCGTGAGCTGCTCCGCCCGCGGGCCTGCCGGCCGCCGCGCGAGGCTCGCCCAGGGGGCCAGGCGGGCGCCATCGGCGTCGTAGTCATAGAAGCCGCCGCCGCTCTTTTTTCCGAGCCGCCCCGCCTCGACCAGCGTCCGCTGCACGAGGTGCGGGCGATAGCGCGGGTCGAAGAAGAAGGCCTCGTGGAGGCTCTCGCTGACGCTGAAGTTGATATCGGTGCCGATGGTGTCGACCAGCTCGAATGGCCCCATCCGGAAGCCGGCGTCGCGTACCGCGGCGTCGACCTGCTCGACCCTGGCCGCCCCGTCCCCGAGGATGCGCATCGACTCCAGGTAGAACGGGCGCGCCACGCGGTTGACGATGAAGCCGGGGGTATCGGCGGCGAGCACGGGGGTCTTGCCCAGGCGCCGGGCGGCGAAGATGGTCGCCTCGGCCACCTCCGAGTCGGTGAGCGCGCCCGCGACTACCTCGACCAGCGCCATCAGCGGCACCGGATTGAAGAAGTGCATCCCGACCACTCGACCGGGGTGCCGCGTGGCCGATGCGATCCTGGCGATCGAGAGGCTGCTGGTGTTGGTGGCCAGGATGGTCGTTGGTGGGGCCTCGGCATCCAGGCGCCGGAACACGTCGCGCTTGAGATCGAGTTCCTCCGGGATCGCCTCCACCACGAGGTCCACCGCGGCGAGCTCCTCGAGGGTCCCGGCCGGCGAGAGGCGGCCAAGGGCATCAGCCGCAGCGGCCTGGTCGAGCTGACCCTTCTCCACCTTGCGAGCGAGGAATCCGGTGATCCGCTCCGTGGCCTGCTCGTAGGCGCCGGGGATCGGGTCATGCAGGACCGCCTCGATCCCGGCCTCGGCGACCACCTGGGCGATCCCCGCCCCCATCGTCCCGGCGCCCAGGATCCCGATCCGCTCGAACGAGCCGAGAACCGCCCCGTCAGCGCCCAAGGAAACGCGGCTCCCGCTTCTCCCCGAAGGCGGCGACCCCCTCGGCATGGTCCTCCGTGCGACCAGCGAGCTCCTGGAGGGCAGCCTCGATGGCCAGGCTCTCGGGCAGCAGCGCATCCTCGGCGTGGTTGATCGCCCGCTTGGCAAGGCCGATCGCCCGGGTCGGCGCAGCGGCCAGCTTCGCCGCCGCGGCGTGGGCGACGGTGGCCAGCTGATCGGCGGCCACCAGCTCGGTGACGAGGCCGGCGGCATGCGCCTCACTGGCGGAGAGTGGCTCTCCGCCGAAGATCAGGCGAGCGGCGCGATGTCGTCCCAGGGCCCGAACGAGGGTCCGCGTCGAGCCGGAGTCGGGGACCAGGCCGATGCGCACGAAGGCCTGGATGAAGCGGGCATCGTCGGCCGCGTAGACGAGGTCGCAGGCGAGCGCGAGAGAGACGCCCGCGCCGGCCGCCACGCCATTGACTGCCGCGACGACCGGCTTGGGCAGCTCCCGGATGGCGATGATCAGCGGGTTGTACTCATCGGTCAGGACGCGGCGGAAGTCGCGTTCGCCACTGCCTCCGCGCAGGTCCGCCCCGCTGCAGAAGCCGCGCCCCTCGCCGGTGATGACCAGCGCGCGCACCGCCTCGTCGCGCCCGGCCGCCTTGATCGCGGCGAGCAGCTCGCCGCGCATGGTGGCGTTCAGCGCGTTGAGCGATTCAGGACGGTTCAGGGTGATGGTGGCCACGTCATCGGCCACTTCGACCCGGATCGTCTCGTAGCTGGCCTCGGACATGGGCGGATTCTATCCTCACCAATCAGTCAGGCGGGTGCAGGCCTTCGAGTGCACGAACGTGGATGATGGGCGTGGCTGGGGCGGGACGCCGGCGACGGAAGGTTCGTCCCTTCATCCGGTTGCCGCAGATCGCCATCGTGCACCACGCGCCCGAGTGATTGCGAGACGAGTCGTAGAAGGCCCAGCGGCAGGTGTCGTCCCGACATACTTTCAGAGGAGGCAATGGGCTCATGACCCGGACCGATTTCGAGCATTGGCTGGCGCGCTACCAGGCTGCCTGGAAGACCGACGATCCCGCGGAGATCGGGGCGCTCTTCACCGAGGACGCCACCTACGCCCCATGGCCGTTCAGCGAGCCGTGGCGGGGTCGCGACGAGATCGTCGGCAAATGGGTCGAGCGGGGCGACTCGCAGGCCGTATGGCAGTTCGAATCGGAGCTGCTGGCCGTTGACGGCGACACGGCGGTGGTGCGCGGCCTGACCACCTATCCGGCCCATGACGACGAGCCAGAAGAGGTCTATTCCAACATCTGGGTGATCCGGCTCGCTCCTGACGGCCACGCCAGCTCGTTCGCAGAATGGTGGGTGCAGCGCCCCGACCCGGCCTAGCGCCCCTTGAAGTCGGGGTCGCGCTTCTCCAGGAATGCGGCCATCCCCTCCTTCTGGTCCTCCGAGGCGAAGAGCAGGTAGAAGAGGCGCCGCTCGTGGGCGAGCGCATCGGTCAGGCTCATCTCGTAGGCCGCGTTGACCGCCTCCTTGGCCAGCCGCAGGGCAAGCGGCGACCTGGTGGCGATCTTGGCTGCCAGGGTGAGGACATCCTCCACCAGCAGCTCGTTCGGCACCACGCGGGCCACCAGGCCGAGCCGATGCGCCTCCCGCGCGTCGATCGGCTCACCGGTCAGGATCATCTCCATCGCCGCGCTCTTGCCGATCGCCCGCGTCAGGCGCTGCGTGCCCCCCGCCCCGGGGATGACGCCGATCTTGATCTCCGGCTGCCCGAAGCGGGCATCCTCGGAGGCGACGATCAGGTCGAGCGCCATCGCCAGCTCGCAGCCGCCGCCCAGGCACCAGCCGGCGACCGCCGCGATCACCGGCTTGCTGATGCGGCGCACCCGGTCCCACTGCGCGATGCGGTTGCCGCGCAGCATGTCGATCGGCGTCGCGTCGGCCATCTCGCCGATGTCCGCTCCCGCCGCGAAGGCTCGCTCGCTGCCGGTCACCACCATGACCCGGATCGCCTCGTCGCGGTCGAGCGCCTCGAGGGCCTCGCACAGCTGATCCATCACCTCGCCGTTGAGCGCGTTGAGCTGCTTGGGCCGGTTGAATCGCAGCAGCGCCACCCGCCGGGCGTCGTCGCGCTCGACCAGGACGAACTGCTCGTCGTTCATGGGATCGCCTCGAACACGTCAGGGAGCTCGGCGGCGCAGCCGCTGCAGTATTTCCCGTACGCCGAGAGGCCCTTCTCGCCGCAGGTGGGGCAGACGCGCCCATCGCTCGCCTGGAGCTGCCGCATCGCGTCGTAGCGGGGCGCGCGCTTCTCGTGGAAGGCGGCGACCGCTTCACGGGTCTCGTCGGAGGTCGAGTGAACGGCCAGCCAGTCTCGGGCGTGGGTGACGGTCTGCGACCAGGCCATGTCACGCCACCAGTTCAGCTGGGTCTTGGTGTAGCGCAGCGCCTCCGGCAGCTTGGCGCGCAGCCTCGCAGCGAGTCCCGCCACCGTCTCATCCAGGGCCGCCCGCGGCACGATCCGGTTGACCAGGCCCCACGCCAGTGCCAGCTCAGGGCTGATCGGCTCGCACAGCATCAGGATCTCCCGCGCTCGGCGGTCGCCGACCAGGATCGGCAGCCACTGGGTCGCACCACCAGCGGGGACGGAGCCGTGCTCGGGGCCGACATGCCGGATGTAGGCATCGTCGACGATCACCGAGAGGTCGCAGGCCATCTGGAGCTCGTTGCCTCCCCCCACGCAGACCCCGTTGATGCGCGCGATGGTCGGCTTGCCGATGTTGCGCAGCCGGTCGTGCATCTCGATGAAGCCACCCATCCAGCGCCAATATTGGCCGCTGGTCGAACCCATCGCCGCCTGCTCGTCGAGATCGGCGCCCGTGCAGAAGGCTCGATCCCCTGCCCCGGTCACCACGACGACCGCGACGTCGTCATCCCACGAGGCATCCTCGAAGGCACGGCCCAGCTCGCGCAGGGTCTGGTAGTCGAACGCGTTGAGCACCTGCGGCCGGTCGATCGTCACGGTCGCCATGCCGCTGTCGGCGTCCTTCGCATATCGGACGCGCTCGAAGCCGAGCGTGGCCGGATCGACGGCCAGCGGCGCGCGCGGCTCAGCCATCCGTGGCGTCATCGGCGATGAAGAGGGAGAAGCCCGCACCCGCGAAGTTGCGCAGGTCGCGGCCGCTCTCGCGCCCCGCCTCCGAGG
>JALYNS010000038.1 GCA_030773035.1 Chloroflexota bacterium | reverse complement strand
GTCCTCACCGGGCAGGTGGTGGTCTCGATCGGCGGCGACGGGCTCCAGACGGCTGAGGCGATCGGGATCGCGGACGACCAGGTGGTGGCCGTCGGCTCGCGCGACGAGGTGCTCGAGCTTGCCGCACCCGGCGCGCGGATGGTCGCCGCCGGCAAGAGCGCCATCATCCCCGGCGTCCACGACTTCCACCTGCACCTGGTCGGGATGGCGCGCGCCCGGCGCACCCTGCGACTCGACGGGGTGGTCACCTTCGAGGCCCTGCTGGCGGAGCTGCGGCGGGCACGTGCAGCGCTCGTGCCGGCGGCGACCATGCGCGCGCCGGGTGCAGCAAGCTCGAGCACCTCGTCGCGCGAGCCGACGGCCACCACCTGGTCGTCCGCGATCCCGATCGCCTCAGCCGTCTGGAGCCCGTCGCCGCCGATCGAGACCACCACCTGCCCGGTGAGGACCGTGGTGGCGCGCGGCAGCCTCATCGGTTCGAAAGGTGGCCGATGCGGGGCGTCTGCACGAATGCCGTCGCGGGTCGGCCCATCGCAATCCGCAGCAGGGCTGCCGGCACGATGACCAGCCAATGTGACAGGAAGAGCGAGCCGCGAGCCGCGCGCCCAAGAAGCGCCACGCCACGCTGGTCATGGGCCGCCAGCCCGGCAAGTGCCAGGAGGAAGGTGCCGAGCCCATAGCCCACGAAGAGCGAGAGCGGCACCGACCAGTCGGCGGGGCGCGGCAGGGGGATGGTCAGCAGGCTGGCGAGGATGGTTGTCACGAAGAGCGGCGGAATCAGGAATTCAGCGGTGAAGGCCAGGAAGTCGAGCTTGCGCGCGAGCGGCACGCCCGCCGCACGCAACAGGCCGGGACCGAGCTCCAGCAGCCGTCGCAGGCTCCCCTCCGCCCACCGCAATCGCTGCCGCCACAGGGCAGAGAGGGTCAGTACCGCCTCCTCTCCCACCTCGGCCTGCGGGGCCAGCGCAATCAGCTCGCCGGCCGCCACCAGGCGCGTGGAGAGGTCGAGATCCTCGGTCAGGGCAGCCGGATTCCAGCCACCGATCGCCTCGAGCGTGGTGCGCCGCACGAACATGCCATTGCCGCGCAGCTCGGCGGTCCCGTCGGTGGCACGCCGTCCGCATTGGCTGGCCATGTCCATCAGCAGCTCCTCGTCCTGGGCGGCGGCGATCCACCCGTGCTCCAGGTTCCGTGAGCGGCGCTGGACCTGGATGGCGGCCGCATCCGGCTGTGCCCGCCAGGCCGCCACGACGCGGGCCAGGAAGTCCGGCGCCACGCGGGCATCGGCGTCGACCACGCCGATCACCTCGCCACGTGCCTGGGGGTGCGCGAAGGTCAGCGCGGCGGCCTTCATGCGCGGACCGTCGTCGGGATCACGACGCACGACGCGAACGAGGTTCGGGGTCGGCGCCGCCTCCCGCGCCAGGTCGCCGGTGCCATCGGAGGATCCGTCGTCAACGACGAGCACGTCGAAGTGCGGCCTCCCGGCGGCGGTGTAGTCCTGCCCCGCCAGGGCGCTCACGGTGGCGCTGATCACCGGTGCCTCATTGCGCGCCGCGACGAGGAGCGTCACCCACGGACGGGCGCCCTCGTCCCCATCCGCATCACCACCCGCGGAGGCAGCGCGCGCGTCGCGCATCGCCCGGTAGCCGCGCAGGGCGAGATAGGCGACGTAGACCAGCGAGAGCGCGATCACTGCCTGCAGGGCACGCGCCACGAGGGTGAAGGTGATCGCCAGCCAGGCAATCAGGGCCGACGCGACGAGGATGCCGGCTGCCAGGATCCTGGTCGTCACTGTGGCGGCGGGCGATGCGATCCACCCTGGTCGGTGGGCCGGGCCCGGTGCAGTCCCGAGGCCGCATTGCGTCGGTACGACGCGATCCCCAGCAACAGCACGATGAGCCCCAGGACCACCATCACCACCGGAATTCCCGCCCCGGGGATGATCAGGTTGAGCAGGTCGGCGGCGGCTGGGGCGACGATCACCGGCAGGAAGGAGGCAACCGAGAGCAGCGTGTTCAGGATGCCGAAGATCCGGCCACGCACGTCGACCGGCAGGTCCTCCTGGAGCGCGGTCTGGGCCGGGATGGCAACGAAGGCGTATTCGATCCCGGCGGCAATGGCGATCACCACCACCAGGGCGATCAGCGAGATGATCGGGCTCAGGGCCTCGGGCAGGCCGTGCTCGAATGGCTGGATCGCGGGCGACAGCCAGACGGTGAGCGGCTTCACCAGCGCCAGCCCGATGATGGTCACGCCCATCGCCACCAGCGCGCTGTCGATCACCAGGAGCCTCGGGAAGTCGCGGCCGTAGGCATTCAGGAACAGGATCCCGATCACGACGCCGATGCCCGCTGGGCCCATCACGAAGAAGAAGTCCTGCGGTCGGAGCCCCAGGATGTCGATGGCGAAGCCAGGACCGATGGCGCCCAGCACCGCGATCAGGCTGGTTGCGAGGCCGAGGTATGCAAGCGACCACGCGATCGGCCTGTTTGCCCGCACGAAGGCGATCCCCTCCTTGATCTCGTCAAAGACCGACCGCAGGGCACGCGCCGCGTCCGCGGCTCCGATCTCGACCCGCTTCTCGGACGGCACCGCCGGCAATGGCACGATGGCAAGCGCGGCCAGCCCGAACATGACGGCCACCACCACGAAGAGCGCGTCCACCCCGGCGGTGGTCAGGAGCAGCGGGCCCAGGAACCCGAAGCCGATGGCGAAGGTGGCGTTGATGGTGAGCACGAAGGTCGAGTTCGCCGCCATCAGCTGCTTGCGCTCGACCAGCCGCGGGATGGCCGTCAGCTCGGCGGGCACGAACACGGCGCTGACCGTCGCGATCAGGAGGTTGATCACCAGGATCAGTGCCACGTTGGCGCCGACCAGCAGGAAGAGGACCGTCCCTCCGGCGCGCAGCAGGTTGGCGGCGAGCATGATCAGCCGCGCGTCGCTGCGCTCCACGAGCACGCCGGCGAACGCGCTGAAGGCGACCGCCGGCAGGAGGAAGGTCAGGATCAGCACGGCGTTGGCGGTGTTCGAGCCGGTGGCCTGCACGACCGTCGCCATGAGCCCCGCGAGCACCATGTTGCCGGCCAGCTGGCTCAGCACCTGGGCCACCCACAGCAGCACGAAGGAGCGGTTGCGGAAGACCGTGCCGGAGATGTGCGAGACGGGAAGGTCGGGTGGCAGCTCGAGGTGCGCCATCGGTCAGGCCTCTGCCTCGGGGCCGCGCTCCAGGTGGCCGGTGAAGCGGCGCTCCACGTCGAGGCGATCCATCAGCACGCGATGCCCGCAGCCATCGCAGACCAGGCCGATGTCCGCGCCGAGCCGGATGACGCGCCATGCATGGCTGCCACACGGGTGGGCCTTGCGCAGAGCGATGCGATCGTCGATGCGCAGGTCAACGGCCGCCACCCGCTACCCCCCAGCCTCGGCGGCGGTCGCTCCGGTGAAGGCGAACCTCGCGATCCGCAGGGCGGGAACCCGCGCGTTGATGCCCGAGTACTCGGCCGCCACCAGGCGCGTCTCCGAGCCGATCGCCTCGATGGCGCTGAAGGCCTCCGGAATCGACTGGGTGAAGCGCAGGTTGCGAATCGGGCGCGTGATGCGGCCGCCCTCGATCAGGAAGGTGCCGTCCTTGGTCATGCCGGTCAGGATGCCTCGCCGCGCGTGGATCACGTTGACGTAATGGAAGCGGGTGACCCAGACGCCGCGCTGGATGCCCGACAGCATCACCTCCTTGGCGCTCGAGCCGGGCGCCATGAAGAGGTTCCAGGCGATCGGCCCGGAGGCGTTGGGAGCCGGCAGGCCATGGCCGGTGGAGCTCGTGCCGGCCCGACTGGCGGTTGCGGTGTCATGGACGACCGCCCGTGCGACGCCGTCGCTGATCAGGTCGACCCGCTGCTTGGGGACCCCCTCGTAATCGATGGCGGTCGGCAGACCGAGTGGATCCAGGCCGTCGTCCCAGATCGTCACGTTCGGCC
>JALYNS010000037.1 GCA_030773035.1 Chloroflexota bacterium | reverse complement strand
CGTGCGTGATGACCCTCGCGACGTCGTGGGCGCCATCGAGCTGTCGCGGGCGAGCTACGCCAAGATGATCCAGAACCTGGTCTGGGCGACCGGCTACAACGCGCTTGCGATCCCCCTTGCAGCGGGGGTGCTGGCGCCGATCGGCTTCATCCTGCCGATGAGCCTGGGTGCGGTGGCCATGAGTGCCTCGACGATTGTGGTTGCCGCCAATGCCCAGCTCCTGCGACGCCTCCGCCTGCGGCCATCGGGTGCGGATGACGTAGGAGGCCAGCCGGCTCGCTGACGTTCCTGTCAGGGTCGCTTGTGCGGCTGTGCGGCTGTGCGGTTGGCGGCGGTGCTGCACACGCGGGGCTGACGCGGGACCGGCGCCTAGACTCGCGCGATGGATTGGCGGACCCTGATGGGTATCGGCCTTGGCCTGGTAGTGGCCTGGGCGTTGCTCATCGCGCTGCTGTGGGCTGTGCGTCCGCGTGATGCGCGGCTGAGGGACCTTGTCCGGATCATTCCCGACATGGTGCGCCTGGTCCGCCAGCTCTTGCGGGACCGGGAGGTGCCGCTAGGTGCGAGGGTCGCATTGGTCGTGCTGCTCGCCTGGCTGATCAGCCCCATCGACCTCATCCCTGAGTTCATCCCAGTGCTGGGGCCCCTGGACGATGTCGTGGTCGCCGTGCTTGTCCTGCGCTACGTCAGGCGTCGACTTGGACTGGACGAGCTGCGGCGGCGATGGCCTGGCACGCCGGAGGGATTTGCGTTGCTCGGCCGCATCATCGGCTCAAGTTGATCCGCTAGGGCTTTGCGTGCTCGTGCGCCGCGTGCACCACGGCATGACCGTGCCCACGGCTGATCATCCAGCGGTTGACGGGGAAGGCGACGGCTCCGGCGATGGCAAGCGACGCGGCCAGGCTCGCCCAGAAGAGCGGCTCGGTGAGGTGAGCATCCATGGCACTGGGGATCATGAGCAGGATGGCGTTATCGGTGATCTCCATGACCGTGATCGACACCGTGTCGGCAGCGAGCGCCAACCGGGTGGCGTGCTTCAGGCGCATGCCCGATGCGAGCAGCGGTCGACCGTCGGCAGACGCCGGCCGGGCCCGGGCCGCCGCCGGTAGACTCGGGCGCATGGAGCCGTGGACCGTTCGTGTCGCGATGTGGAGCGCCCGATGGCGCTGGCTCGTCTTCGCGGCCTGGTTCGTGGCCACGCTCGGCGTCTTTGCCCTCAGCATGCAGCTGGGCGGGATCCGCACCCTGGGGGTCGACGACGACGAGGGCGGCCCGACCCTCGAGTCGGAGGAGGCGTTCAACGTCTTCGGCGCCGGCGAGCCAGTAGATCCGTCCGAACGGCTGGTGATCGTGCTCGACGGCGGGGTGGGCGCGGTGCAGGACGCGGCATTCCAGGCCGGTGTGGCGGACCTCGTCGCAGAGCTCACGGCTGCGAGCGCCGAGGTTGACGGAGCCGATACCCCCACCTTCGACGAGCTGCTCGACCCCTTGGCCGCCC
The DNA here is from genome assembly GCA_030773035.1 of Chloroflexota bacterium. Lineage (GTDB taxonomy): Bacteria > Chloroflexota > Limnocylindria > QHBO01 > QHBO01 > CF-167. The sequence continues at coordinate 4,524 of JALYNS010000037.1, read as the reverse complement.
CCGCAGAGGCGGGCCTCGTCGCAGCCGACGGGACGACGGTGCAGGTGGTAGGCAACGTTCCCGGCGAGAGCGATCAGGTCGAGGCGCTGCTCGCCCCGATTCCCGAGATCGTGGATCGCGCCCGCGCGGCGATGCCCGACGCGACGATCCACGTGATCAGCAACACCTTCATCAACCGCGACATCAACGACCTGATCACCACCGACCTGGACAGCTCCCTGCGGGTGACGGTGCCGCTCACCTTCGCGATCCTGCTCCTCGCCTTCGGCGCGATCGTGGCGTCAGTCATCCCGCTGGTCCTGGCCGCGACCGCGCTCCTCGCCGCGTTCGGGCTGATGGGCCTTTACAGCCAGGCGATTGGGCCGGTGAGCCCGAATGCCACGCAGCTGATCGTGCTCATCGGCCTGGCGGTGGCGGTCGACTACTCGCTCTTCATGGTCACCCGCTTCCGGACAGAGCGGCGGCACGGCCGATCCGTGGCCCTGGCCATCGAGGTGGCCAGCAGCACGGCCGGACGGGCGGTCTTCTTCTCGGGACTGGCGGTGATGATCTCGCTGGCGGGACTGCTGACGCTTGGCATCAACCTCTTCACATCCATGGCGATCGGCACGATCGGGGTCGTGCTGGTCTCGGTGATCGGCAGCCTCACCTTCCTGCCGGCCACGCTCGCCATCGTCGGAGATCGGGTCAACCTCGGCCGTCCGGCGGCCTGGATCCCGGCGGTCATGACCTGGTTGCCTGTGGGGGTCGTGCGGCGCCGAGGTCGCGCTGCTCTCGACTGGCTGGAGCGCCGCGCGGACCGCCCGGAGGGGAGCGGCCCGTGGGCGACCCTGGTCACGGTGGTCATGCGTCGGCCGATCCCGATGATCCTTGCCAGCGGACTGCTGCTCCTGGCCCTCGCGTTCCCGATCCTGCACCTGCGCATCGGCCTGACCGATATCACCGGCTTCCCGCCCTCCATCGACGGCGTCGCCGGGATCCGCCTCGTCAACGAGAAGTGGCCGCAGGGGACGGACCTGCGGCTCGATGTGGTCGTCACCGAGCCAGCCCGGGAGGACGTGCGGGCGGCGATCGAGCAGCTGAAGGTCGAGGCGCTGGCCATCCCCGGGTTGAGCGGTGAGCCGCGCGAACAGCTCTCCGCGGACGGCGACGCGGCGCTCATCTCCTTCACCATGGGCGGCGGGCGGAACGACGAGGCGAACCGGGCGATCGTGCGGCAGGTCCGCGGCGAGCTGCGGCCCGAGCTCTTTGGCGGGCTATCGGGCGTGCGGATGCTGGTCGGCGGCCAGGCGGCGCGGGCGCTCGACGTGACCCAGATCTACGTCGACGGCACGCCGCGCATCTTCGCCTTCGTGCTCGGCCTGTCGTTCCTGCTGATGCTTGTCGCGTTCCACTCGATCGTCATCCCGATCAAGGCGATCCTGCTCAACCTGCTCTCAACCGGCGCCGCCTTCGGGGTGATGGTCCTCGTGTTCCTGGACGGCTGGCTGGCCGAGCCGCTCGGCATCACCCCGGGCGGCGTGATCGAGAGCTGGGTGCCGATCTTCATCTTCACCATCCTCTTCGGCCTCTCGATAGACTACCACCTCTTCATCCTGACCCGGATCAAGGAGGCGCGAGATCGGGGCCTCGATTCGCGAGCGGCGGTGGCGCGGGGAGTCTCGGTCACGGCGGGCACGATCACGAGCGCGGCATCGATCATGGTCGTCGTCTTCGCCGCGTTCGTGACGTTGAAGTTCGTGTTCATCCAGCAGCTGGGCCTGGGGCTGGCGGTGGCCGTCTTCATCGACGCCACGATCGTGCGGTCGGTGCTCCTGCCCGCCTCGATGCAGCTGCTCGGCGACTGGAACTGGTGGATGCCACCGTTCCTGCGCTGGCTGCCGCACATCACCATCGAGGGTGAGGGGCTCGAGCTGGCCGAGCCGGAGGGGTAGTCGCTAATTCGCGCGAGGCGGGCTGCGCCGTGCGTCGGTCTGACACGACAGGGCAGACCGCAATCCCGCCCGTAGACTGGCGCCCGTGCATGCAACCGAACTCGCCGACCTCCTTACCGACGAGCTCCGCGCGGTCGCGCGGCCGGAGCGTGCCATCCAGGAGAAGGCCTACCTGAAGAGCGACCTGGAGTTCCTCGGCGCATCGGTCTGGGAGATCCGGCGCGTGGTCAAGGCCTTCGTGAAGGGCGCAGCCCCGCTCAGCCACGACCGCCTGGTGGCGCTGACGGAGGCACTCTGGGCGCAGCCCATCCATGAGCGACGCATGGCGGCCGTCGTGATCCTGGGGCTCCACCCGAGGCTGCTGGGGCCCGCTGACCTGCCGCTGCTCGAACGGCTCGTGCGCGAGTCGCTGACCTGGGCATTGGTCGACGGCTTGGCGACCGACGTGGTTGGCGGTGTCCTGGCCGCTTCGCGCACGGAGGTGACGCCCATCCTGGACCGATGGGCCTCCGACCCCGATTTCTGGATCCGTCGCACCTCCCTGCTGGCCGAGCTGCGACCGTTGCGGGACGGCGCTGACCTCGCTCCCTTTCTTCGCCGTGCAGACACCATGCTCGATGAGAAGGAGTTCTTCATCCGCAAGGCGATCGGCTGGGTGCTGCGCGAGGTCGGCAAGCGGCGACCAACGGAGGTGGCGGACTGGTTGGCGCCGCGGACGCATCGGGCCAGCGGGGTGACCATGCGTGAGGCGGTCCGCCACCTGCCGGCGGGGGAGTCAACGCGGCTGATGGCCGCATACTGCGAGAGTCGCCCCGCCTGAAGCTGAACGGTACGGTAGTACCACGACGGTCCCAACCAGGCGCCAAAACACGCGCGCCTGATTCCGCTGAGTTGTCGAGGGCCTGCTCAGGAACCGCCAATCTTCCTATCGACCCAGCACCGGTCCGATCCTATGGTCCGGGGACATGTTGTCGGCGAACACCACGAACGAGGCACGAGCGCGGCGTCCGATGCTGCTCGCGCTCGTCTTCGGCATCTTCCTTTTGCTCGTTGGCGTGACCGCGATCGCACTCGTCACGGTGACCACGATGCACCTGTCGACCGGCACCCTGGGGGCGGTCGTGTCGCGTGACCGATCGCTGGTCGCACTCTTCGTGAACAGCAACGTGCATCGCGAGGACGTGGACGCGGACGGGCCGACCGCCACGAGCGCGCGCGAGCTCGAGACCAAGCTTCAGGCGCTGACGTCACAGGACGAGATCCTTCGGGTCGAGATCCGCGCCGCTGACGGCACGATTCTTGCAAGTTCGACACCCGGCCTGCGCGGCCAGCGGCCGCCGATCTCGGACGAGATGCAGCGGGCGCTGACTGGGGAGCCCTCGATCGCGGTCGTGGAGAGGTCTGCGACGACTGATCTTGGTTCGTCGACACTCGGCGCCGAAAACCTCGTGCGCGAGTATCTGCCGCTCCTCTCCGACGGCGGGGAGACCCTCGCGGTCTTTGCAGTCTGGCGCGATGCCGACCCGCTCCTGGCCCGCGTCGGTGAGGCGCGCCGTGATGTCGTGCTCGTTACGGTGGCCGCGTCGCTGCTGCTGGCAGCGGTCCTGTTCGGCGTCTTCCGCGCCGCCCAGAAGCGCATTTCCCGACAGCAGGCCCAACTCCTGGAGTCCGAACGCCGGGACTCGCTTACCGGCTTGCTGAACCACGGGGCAGTGGTTGGCTTTCTGGCTGAGCAGCTCGAGACGGTCCGACAGGCAGGCGGCCGCCTGGGCCTCGCCCTCATGGACATCGACAACTTCCGTGCGCTGAATGACACCTACGGCCACGAGGCGGCCGACGAAGTCCTCGTCCGAGTGTCCGAGTTGGTGGAGCGCGAAAAGGGCGAAGGCGGTCGCGTGGCGCGCTACGGACCGGACGAGTTCCTCTTGGCGCTGGCCGATGCCGGGGTGCAGGAGGTGGAGGCCGCGGTCGAGCGCGTGCGGCAGGGCCTGGCCGAGTTGAGCATGCAGTTCGGTGAGTCGGAGCAGCTTCCCGTCACGATCAGCACAGGGATCTGCCTCTATCCCGACCACGCGGACTCCGTCACCGAGCTGCTCGCTGCCGGGGCGGTGGCGCTGCGGGAGGCGAAGGGAAGCGGCGGCGACAGCGTGCGTATCGCCCGCGTCGGCGAGGAAACACGCGAGACGTCGGGCAGTTTCGACGTCCTGCAGGGGTTGGTCATCGCGGTCGATACCAAGGACCGATATACCAAGCGCCACTCCGAGGATGTCGCCCGCTACGCGGTATTCCTCGCGCGGCGGATGGGCATAGACCCCGAACAGCTGCACACCATCCACCTGGCCGGCCTGCTGCACGACGTCGGCAAGATCGGCATCCCCGACACCCTGCTGCGCAAGCCGAGCAAGCTGACCGCGGAGGAGTTCGACATCTTCAAGCAGCACGTGGCGCTTGGCGATGCCATCGTGCGCGACGTCCCCGACGTCGAGCTGGTCCGCGCCGGAATCCGCCATCACCACGAACGCTGGGATGGGCGCGGCTACCTGGAGGGCCTGGAGCGCGACGAGATCCCCCTTTTGGGCCGCATCCTGGC
>JALYNS010000036.1 GCA_030773035.1 Chloroflexota bacterium | reverse complement strand
GCGCGCGAGCGTTACGACCTGGTGGTGGTCGGACCGGAGGCGCCGCTGGCGGCCGGCGTGGCCGATGCCCTGCAGCGCGCCTCGATCCCGGTCTTCGGGCCGACGCGGGCGGCGGCGCGCCTCGAGTCGAGCAAGGCCTACGCCAAGGAGCAGCTGCGCCGGGCTGGCGTCCCCACGGCCGCGAGTGCCGAATTCGATGGCGTGGAGGGGGCCGTGTCGCATGCGCGGTCGAGCGAGGATCCCCCCGTGGTCAAGGCCGACTGGCTGGCCGCGGGCAAGGGGGTCGTCGTCGCTGACACGCACGAGGTCGCCGAGGTCGCCATCCGTGAGCTCTTCCGCGACGCTCCGGCCGGCGCTCGGGTGCTGCTCGAGGAGCGCCTGGTCGGGCGCGAGGTCTCCGTCTTCGCGCTCGTCAGCGATGAGACGGTGGTTCCGCTGGCGGCCGCCTGCGACTACAAGCGGCTGCTCGACGGCGACGAGGGGCCGAATACCGGCGGGATGGGCGCCTACGCCCCCGTGCCCTGGTATGGGCAGGCCGCGGTCGAGGAGGCGGTCGCGACCATCTTCGAGCCGATCGCGTGGCGGATGGCGCGCGACGGCGTTCCCTATCGCGGCGTGCTCTACGCCGGGCTGATGCTGACCGAGGGCGGGCCGATGGTGCTCGAGTTCAACGCGCGGTTCGGGGATCCCGAGGCGCAGGTCCTGCTGCCGCTGCTGGACGGTGACCTTGCCACGGCCCTGCTCGGCGTCGCGACCGGGGACCGCGGCGCGATGGAGGGCTCGCTGGCAATCCGCCCAGGCGCCGCCGTCGGCGTGGTGGTCGCCGCGGAGGGGTACCCATCCGCCCCGGCCAGCGGCCGTCGCGTGGAGGGCGCCGAGCCGTCGGGCGTTGACGACGGCGGGCCGCTCCTCGGCTTCCACGCCGGCACCCGACGGAACGGGGACGGAAGCTATGCGTCGGCCGGTGGGCGAGTGGTCACGTTCGTCGGCCTGGGCGACGACCTGGCATCGGCCAGGGAGATCGCCTACCGCGGCGTGGCCGAGTGCCGCCTCGACGGCGGGCAGCATCGGTCCGACATCGGGCTGCGCGAGCTCTAGCCGCGGGTATCCTAGGCCCGATGCCCCCCGCTCCCCTGGTCGCCATCATCTGCGGCTCCCGCTCCGACCTCTCCGCGCTCGGCGGCTGCTTCGATCTCCTGGATCGCTATGGAATCGCCTGGGAGGCGAGCGTGATCAGCGCCCATCGCCAGCCGGCTGCGCTGGCGACCTACGTGGGCGAAGCCGAGGAACGCGGCGTGCGAGTCTTCGTCGGGGCGGCCGGCATGGCGGCTCACCTGCCCGGCGTCCTCGCCTCGCTGACGGCGCGACCGGTGATCGGCGTCCCGCTCGATGCCGGCGTGCTCGGCGGCGCCGACGCCCTGTACAGCGTCGTGCAGATGCCGCCCGGGGTGCCGGTGGCGGCGGTGGCCATCGGGTCGGCCGGGGCGAGGAACGCCGCCCACCTGGCGGCCCGCATCCTGGCGCTCGGCGACGCGACGCTCGCCGCCCGGGTCGATGAGGCGAGGGCCGAGCTGGCGGGCGCCGCGGAGGTGCGCATCGACCCACGCGACGGCCCATCGACCGCCAGGCCATGATCGACCGCTATGCCATCCCCGAGCTGACCGACCTCTTCAGCGAGCGGCACAAGCTGGAGCTCTGGCTGCGCATCGAGCTGCTCGCCGCGGAGGGGCTGCACGCTGCCGGCGTCGTGCCGGAGGCGGACTGGGCGCGGATCCGCGCATCGGCCGGGGAGGTCGACGCCACGCGCGCGCACGAGATCGAGCAGGAGTCGCAGCACGACGTGATCGCCTTCCTGCGCTCGGTCACCGAGCGGCTCGGCCCCGAGGGGCGCTGGCTGCACTACGGGCTGACCAGCTCGGACCTGCTCGACACGGCCACCGCCGTCGTCCTGCGGGACGCGACGAGATTCGTGGAGAACGAGCTAGACCAGCTGGCGGGAGTGCTCAGCGCGACGGCGGTGGAGCATCGGTCCACCCCGATGGTGGGGCGCAGCCACGGGATCCACGCCGAGCCGATCACCTTTGGCTTCAAGGTGGCCGGCTGGTATGCCGAGGTGCAGCGCGACCAGGCGCGGCTCGCCCGCGCACGAGAAGGGATCGCGGTCGGCAAGGTCTCCGGCGCGGTCGGCACGCATGCGCACCTCGGCATTGAGGTCGAGCGCTTCGTGTGCGGATCGCTGGGGCTGACGCCGGACCCGGCCGCGACCCAGGTGGTCAGCCGTGACCGGCACGCCGAGCTGCTGGCCACGCTGGCGATCCTGGGCGGGACGCTGGAGCGGATGGCGGTCGAGCTGCGCCATCTGCAGCGGACGGAGGTCGGAGAGGCGTTCGAGCCGTTCGGGGCAGGCCAGCAGGGGAGCAGCGTCATGCCGCACAAGCGCAACCCGGTCCTCGCCGAGCGGATCACGGGGCTGGTGCGGCTGCTGCGTGCCGACGCGCTGGTGGGCCTCGAGAACATGGCGCTCTGGCACGAGCGCGACATCAGCCACTCGAGTGCCGAGCGCTTCGTCTTCGAGCGTGCGCTGGGCGTCGCCGCATACGCCACCCGGTCGATGGCGGGGCTCCTCAGCGGGCTCCAGGTGGATGCCGCCCGCATGGCACGAAACCTCGAGATGCTCGACGGGATGGTCTACTCCGAGGCGCTGCTGCTCGCGATGGTGGCCAAGGGCGCGGACCGCCAGGAGGCATATCGGCTGGTGCAGGGCGCGGCCAGGCGCGCGTGGGCCGGCGAGGGCACGTTCCGCGGTGAGCTGCTCGCCGACGGGGAGGTCGCCCGCTGGCTCGGCAGCGAGGAGATCGAGCAGGCCATGGACCTGCGGCGTCACCTCGCCGGCATCGAGGCCACCTACCGGGCGCTGGGACTCGGTGCCGAGGATCGGCAGCCGGCGTGAGCGGCCCCGGGGGCTGGTTCCGCAACGCGGGTGCCGCCGCGAGCCTGGCCGGCGACCGGCCCGACCTGTGGCTGCCCGGATCGCTCGGCTCACTCTGCTACCTCGCCTGGCTGCCACTGGTCCTGACCGTCGCCGCGCTGCCGAAGGCGAGCGATCTCGCGTTCCTGGGCGCGCGGGTGCTCAGC